>DASQQM010000194.1:0-2954 GCA_035643475.1 Anaerolineae bacterium
GTTTTGGAAAACGGTTGCTAATTCCCCGATCCTCATTATGTGGTTGAGACTGTCGTACGTTGATATTGCAGCATTATAGGTATCCGCCAGGCTAATATCCCGTACATCGGCAAGGATAAATTCGGCTGATGGAGCGTTCTCTCGCGCATAACGGAGCATCTCCTCAGACCCATCTACACCAGTTACCTGAAACCCACGGGTCATTAATGCATGTGCTACCTGTCCGGTACCACAGCAGAGATCAAGTATCCTGCTGTCTACAGAAAGGTTAGATAACAGCAGATCATCTAGTATGGTGATCACCATATCAATATACGAGCTACTGCCCCAGTACTTGTTATAAAACCAGGCAAAGCGGTCATAATCCGAATATCGCGTCTCTGGCGGCTTCACATATCCCTCAAATCCATCGGCAAATTATTTTCTAGCATACACGTTTATTCGCCGGAACGTTTCAAAACACCTTCCGTCATCCTGCAGCGTCAGCTCCTTCATCCTGTTGACAACGGTGTCCCGAAACCGCTTCTTGTCCTCCTCAATGGGAATATGCATTAAAAATGGAACCAGGCTCGGCTGGTCGATCCAGTGTATCATCTCTTTAGGACTGGAGAAATGCCTGTCTGCATTCTCCAGCCATACCCGTACATCAGTAAAGCTGGATTCTTTAACCAATAGCTCATAGTTACTCACCGCCGGCATGTACCACGGCCACTCGAAATCCTTAAAGTATGGCTGGTAGTGAATATCGCGTATCGCCGCTCTTGTTACCTTCTCAAAGCTTGCGCAATTGCCATCCCCCGCAAAGTTAAACCGTAAAAACCCACCGGACTTTAGGCCCTCGTAGGCATGTTGCAGTAGCCTCTTATGATCCTTTATCCAGTGCAAGGTGGCATTGGAGAAGATAAGGTCAAACTCGTCCGTAAAATCGATACCGTCGATGTCTAGGACCTGAAAGCTTACGATATCACTCTCTAATTTTTTAGCAGTAGCGATCATTCCTTCAGAAGCATCGATTCCAAGTACCCTCCCGTGCGGAACGAGGGATGCCAGCTGCGCGGTTAAAACTCCATCGCCACAGCCAAGATCGAGGATTGCTTCATCCCCCGAAAGATTGAGCTCGGAAATTATCTTGCTGCCCCATTCCTTCTGGTGCTTTGAAGCAGCTTTGTACTTTTCGCCATCGAATTCAAAGTTAGGTTTCATTTGTAATCACCGCTTTTTGCATAATGCGTCCTCATGCTGACTTACTAGCATATCTTACTATAATACCGAGTGGTTATACCGTTACTTCCATAGCTTCAAGGCTTTTCGTGGCGGCCGCGACAAATGCATATGTGCTAATTGCCACCACCACATAGAGAACAACTACTGATACTCCCCATAATAGTACCGGGTTAATATGAATAAGTCTCCCTAATTGGGGTAATGCAAAAACCCCTAAAGTTACCGCTAGGTACATCATGCTTGATGCTAAGTATGTGAAGCCTCCTACCCCCTGGATTAATTCCCTGGGGTTCGCCGCATCAAACTTCGGATTGATAGAACCGAACATAGCACCTAAGGCACTAATGCCCAGGAGAATCCCCGCCACTACCATGAGGCCTACTATGATCATCTCTATGGGAAGGCCGTTGATAAGCCCAATAATAACGTAGAGCAATTCCGCCAGGACCAGGGAAGGAAGGTAAGCCACGAGCACCTTGGCTACAACGATCTTTAACCTTTCGACCGGCGCCTGGTGGATGACCCATATGCTCCTCCGCTCCCTCCCCACGCCGGTTAAAGAGAGGCGCCCTGCAACCGCACTCATTATAAGCATCAATAGGACAGCTATAAATAACGCATTAGCCATTCCTTCAAATCCATCTCTTCTCGCTTGAAACAAAACAACAAAGATAAACGCTACGGGACTCAAGAACTGTATCCACTCCTGCATATCCCTGTACAAGCACTTTAAATCCTTAATTACAATGGTCCTGATGGGACCTGAAGCGGGGACTGCTGAGTTTGGCTCACTTATCGTCCTAACCCTTTTCTTTTTAGAGCTTAAGTCGGAAATCCTGGTCAAGCCCGTAAAGTATGCTTTTTCAGTAACCAATAAAGCCAGGATAAAAACGGCGATACTCGACCCTAAGAGCAGTATCGTCGGTAAGAGCATTCCATAATAATCCCCAATCCCCGCCCTCACTAAAATCTCGGGAGGCCAGGTGGTTGGCGAGAAAAATGATCGAGCACCCTGGAGGACCTTCACGGATGAAGCATCCTTAATAACATTTTGGCCTGATCGGCTCACCAAAAACTGTGAACCGAGGTAAATGCCAAGACCAAAGACTGCACCAATAGCCCCAAAGACCTCTCTTATCCGTTCAACTTTTATGAACCTTACGATAAGCATAGTGAGCACCATGCCAAACCCCGCCGGGATAGCTATAAACAGGATAGAGATAGGAGGCAATATAAGAAAGTAAAAGATATTGGGGCCTAGCACAAACCCAAGGGCAAGTAGAGCAGGCAATAATAAGATCACGTACCAGACGCTGCTCCCAATAAAGACTTCTACAAATTTTTCAAGAAATATCACCCTTAGCGAAACCGGGGCCGTAAGCCATATGGGAAGATCCGGTGAATTGATCATGGCATAAAATGCTGTAGCAATTGAGGAAAGCATGATTAACGCAAAGAAAGTTAGAAAAAAGGTACTTACGATGGATAATATGCTTGCTGAACCGCCTGTTTTGTAGATAAACGCAAATAAGCCTAACCCAGTAGAGAAGGAGGTGCCGATCAAGATAAGTGCGAACAGCAGCGACAGCATAAGAGAGATCATTTGCGAGGGAGTTCCCGTGCTAATGGAGTTCCATAAAACTTTGATCCTAAGCTTCAGAAGAAGTGTAAGCATCTACTCTCCTATCGCTCGAGGAAGCCTATTACATCTTCGTATTCTGAGCCCCCTG
>DASQQM010000195.1:0-6472 GCA_035643475.1 Anaerolineae bacterium
AGATTCATGTGAAATACGTAAGGATCTTTGGCATAATAGCTTTATCAGTGGTTGTTCTACTTATTGCCCTATTTACCTATGTTAAAATCAGCGATTACCGTGCTAGGAAGGATGCAAAGCGAGTTGCCACAGATGTTTTAAGAAGCATTGAGCAAGGCCATTTTGAGGAAGCTGAGCAGTACTTCTTTAAACTTGATATAAAACCCGGTGACCCACTGTTTAAACAATACCAGCAGCTTCTTAAAAGCAACCAGTGGTCTATTGAGACCGTCGTTGAGGAGCCTTCGCCTGAAACCTATTTTGTAATAGTGCTTCTAAATTCTGAGCCAGGATCAACACATGGCTTTATCGAGTCTGTGCCTATCACCTATGTCGATGGAAAGGCTCGGATTATCGCAGATGGCTTCTTTAAGGATATCTTCAAGCGGTACAAGAAGGGCGAGTCGCTTCAGCCTTCAAGCCTTTAGACGGAGCCCGTATTTCAATAGTCCATAAAAGCAATTCCGTTACTACAATAGGTCGGATAATTCATCAAGGAAGGTGTCTGGTAATAATAGGCAAAATAAAAAGCCCTGGTAATACTACTAAGGCCTGGTGGAGGCACAGGATTTTAACCTGGTTTACCTAGTACTCTGTCACATTTGCATTAATGGGTGTCATTGCGAGCCGTAAGGCGAAGCAATCTCCGGAGATTGCCACGTCGCCCTAAGGGGCTCCTCGCAATGACAGTTCATAGCATGTGTTGGGGTTGTAGCTTAGACGCTAAGCCATAGGCATCAGAAAATGCAACCGGTAAATATTATATTAACTGCCAATTATCTCCTTAACCTGCTAATCATGGCTTATGGTCTTCTCTTTAATCCCCTCTTCTAGTGCCCGCATGATCTCAGCCTCATCAATTTGGATCTCCACTCCGGCAACCATCAGTGAGCATATTTTCTGCTCAAAAGCCTTCAATTTCTCAGAGAGCCAATTCGCAAACGTGGCAATAGAGGTATCCTCATTAATATCGACTACAAGGTCTATAGTCTCGTAGCATTCAACTGCTCCATCATCGGCTGTTACCGTCTGTGAGGAGATGACTGCTTCGCCAGGAACGATTACCGGGTGCCTTTCAGGAAATCTACGGGTCTCAAGTAAATAAAACCCCAATTCATAATCGGAATTGACGATTCTAATTTCAGTCTGCATAATCTGCCTCTTTCTATTAATAAATTCTGCAAGAGATGCTTAATTTTAATCCTAGTAGCTTCTTAATGGTTGATATCCCTATTTTACATTAAGCTTTTAATAAAGAGGAGCCTTCGATAAACATTACAGTTCCCATTGTTGCTGTTACCATTATACTAATAGAAGTGTTTACAGATTACAGGTTTAATGAACGCAGGGTGTGACTTAGACGGAGGACATGGCAGGTAGAATATGGAAGCCCACTGGAGGGGAGCAATCCATGTCAACAAATCGCAACCCTGAAATGAGTCTCCAGTGGGCTACATCCGTAAACCTTATGAGTTCACAAAGGACGTCTGATGTGAATTAAAAATCGCATATATCTACCTGGGTATTTCAATCAGCTACACCTAACTTAGGGAATAACCCAAGTCTGTGACCTCGTAGTTTAAAAACTAATTCGCATTACACGTAAAGGTCTTTTCTCTATGCCACGCCTTCCTTTGAGGTTCCAGGCTCTTTCTTCGGTGTCTCTACCTGCTTGTACTTTTCCGTCATCCATATGCCGCATTCTATGCATATGCCGTAATCCGCAATCATCCCGACATTGTGGTGATCGGTAAAGGTGCGTTTGCAGTTCAAACACGTTCTCTCCTGACACCTTACACACGTTGTTTTCTTGCACTTCTCACATGTAGATGTTAATACATGTTGCCCGTAATCCATCGCGAAGTCCATTGTCTTCTCCTTTCCTCCCCTACTGCTTTGGCGATCTCTTTGATCCCAGAGCAATCCCCCTTCAGGAATCTTGTTGACGGTTTCATTCAACCATCACTTCAGGAACAGCACATCGGCGTGGGCACCGGTTTTCTAATCACAAAAAACAATGAGGAAAAGGCGGTTTACGTGCTGTTTTACGCGGTGTTTATCTGGGTATTTACAACGAAAACAACCGCTACTTTCCAGGACATCGCTTTCAGTACGGGCACTGGTTGCGCGAGTTGAGTTTTTCGGTATGGGCACTGGTTGGATAGTAAATTTTTCAGTGCAGACACGGATTGCAAAAAGGGTTTACGAGTGGCGTATAATAGAATTTAGGGAGTTTTATTGCAGTTAACCTGGGCTTAAGGTATCTGGGCTTAATGTACAAACAAAAGAATTGTTATGAATTTGGGGTCAGGGGGATCCTATGGAAAAGATCAGGGTTTTGCTGGCTGACGACCACGAATTCGTAAGGGAGAGTATGCGACAGCTAATTGAAAAAGAATCTGATTTAGAAGTGGTCGGTGAGGCTGAAGATGGCGAGCAGATGGTTGCCTTAGCGAAGAAGTTGAAGCCTGATGTCATCATAACGGACGTTGCCATGCCTAAACTTAATGGAATAGAGGCCACCAGGGAGATAAAAGCCTCGAACCCTTCAGTGAGCATACTCGTTTTCACCGCTTACGATTTCGATCAATATGTTTTTGCTCTCCTTGATGCTGGTGCAACCGGTTATTTGTTAAAGGATATCTCATCAAGAGATCTTATAAGCAGCATCTACACCATATATAAGGGTGATTCCGTACTTCACCCCACTGTTGCCAGCAAGATAATAAAGCGGCTCAAAAAATCAAGCAAAGGCCAGGATATACCTCCCTCTGAATCTCTTACTGACCGAGAGATGGACGTGCTTAAGCTTGCAGCTCAAGGTAAAGGCAATAAAGAGATAGCAAGCGAACTATCTCTGAGCATACGCACTATTGAGTCTCACATAAGGCACATATTCGATAAGCTAGGCGTTAATTCACGCACGGAAGCTGTGATTATTGCGATTAAGAAAGGTTGGGTTGGTTTAGAATAGCTCAAGTGTTTTATAGAAGGAGCTGGCCTTGAAGGCGCATTACGAGAGAGTAGTAAGGTTTCTCAGTCAGTATATTTACAATCTCCACTTCTGGTCAATAACGGTTATCTCACTAATGATAACCGCCTACTACTATAACGAGCAGATTAAAATCACCGGTACCATCATACTGCCAGAGGTTTACTTCAGCTTAACCGAGAATGCTATCAATCTTTTGCTCTACCTTATACCCATCGTTTATAGTACCCTGATCTTTAATTTGAGGGGCGGCCTTATGGCCTTAGCACTATCGCTAATCGTGATACTGTCAAAACCCTTGTTCTTTCCCACGGATATTACTGGTTCTTTTACGACCCCGCTTGTTGTAGCCGTGCTTAGTGTTGCCGTATTGCTCTGGGTTAATTTCCAGAAGAGGCAGCGCGAGAAACTCAAGCAGGCCAAGCAGAGCCTTGTATCTGCACGCCAAAAGGCTGATTTTGAAGCCCGAGTTGCTACCGAACATGCGAATCGCTTGGCTGCCATAACCGCCTTTTCTGCAATGCTAAACCAGTCGGTGGAAGTAGGTCAATTAATCGAAACGGCTGTTAACATGGTTAAAGCGGTAATGCACATTGAGGTAGTTTTAATTTTCTTTTTAGATAAGCGCGCTAAGGAGCTAAGAATTACCGCTTTTGAGGGAGTCAATCAAAAGTACGCTTTGGCAGTAGATGGTATGAAATTGGGAGAAGGTTTTTGCGGGTATGTAGCAGAAACGGGAGAGCCGTTAATAGTAGATAGCTCCACCAACTCGGACCTTATCAGTCCTGAAGCCAAAGAGGAGAAACTCAGGGCGCAGGTAAGTGTACCTCTAAGTTCTCAGGGCCAAATTGTCGGCACGCTTTGTGCGGGCACAAGAACATTGCGCCGATTCAGCCATGCAGAGGTTGAGCTACTTAATGCGATCGGCGACCTGATTGGCGTTGCCTTAGAGAACTCTCGCCTTAATGAGGCCAGGGAAAACGCCATCAGGCAGCTAGGGGTCTCTGAGAAAAAATATCGGCAACTCTTTGAGAATGCTCAAGATGCTATATGGGTTCAGGATTTATTTGGTGTAATAACCAGTGCAAATGAGGCTGCCGCTAACCTTTTTGGTTATCCTTTGTCTAAGCTAATAGGAATAAATATACGGGAACTTTTATCGCAAGGTAGCCCTGACCTATCCAAAGAGGCACAAGATAAGCTTTTAAGCGGAGAAAAGGTAAGGCAACCCTACACGCAAAAGTTGGTTAAGAAAGATGGCACCGAGATAGTATTGACGTTGACCACCAATCTAATATCTGGTAACGGCCATCCAGATGGTTTCCAATTTATCGGTAGGGACAGGACCAGAGAAATGAGAATGCAGGAGAACCAGAGCTTCTACCTGGAGCAGATAACTAAAGCGCACGAGGAGGAAAGGTCACGCATATCTCGCGACCTACACGACAGTACGGCGCAAAACCTCATCGGCCTCCTTCATCAGCTTGAGAGTTTTTGCTACACCGATGAGCATCTACCCACACAAAAATTGAACGTCCTGTGGAGTTTTTATGGTCGGCTTAACGAAATGCTACAGGAGATACGCCAATTAAGCCGGGACTTAAGGCCATCGATTCTCGACCATTTGGGCTTTCTCGCATCAGTGGATTGGCTAACCGATCAGTTTAGAAGCGAGCACGAGATAGAGGTGGATGCGGTGGTTTTGGGAAAAAGCCGGCGCTTCTCTCCAGAAATTGAAGTAACCCTTTTTCGCATCGTTCAGGAAGCACTGAGAAATATTGCAAAACACGCCGAGGCGACGGAAGTGCGGATATCCATAGATTTTAGGGATAAGGAAACGAGGACTACTATCTCCGATAATGGCAAAGGATTCGAGGTACCTTCAAGTCTGGGTGAACTATCGCGTCTCGGAAAACTTGGAATCGATGGGATGATAACGAGGGCTCGGTTGGTGGACGGAACCTTCGACATAAAGTCCGAGCTGGGCAAGGGCACTTCGTTAATTATTACCGTTCCCGCTTAGAAGGGCCCCTTAAGCTCCCCAATAAGGGACTCTCAATGCTAGGCAACGTCCTGCTACATTTGAGATAACCGTGGAGTTCTAACTTTTGGAGGCATTGCCCCTGGCTATATAGGATTACCTCTAATTATTTAAACGTGGACTGGGCAAGTAGTCCAGCCCACATTCTAGAAATCGCCATTTATCTCGTTGAGCTCGGCAAGCGTAAATACCGGGCCATCCTTGCAGATGAACTTCGAGCCGATATTGCAGCGGCCGCATAGACCAACGCAGCACTGCATCTTTCCCTCAAGTGTGGTGACGATCTGTTCGGGCGTGAACCCCATCGCGTTGAGTTCCTGCAACGTAAACTTAATCATAATCGGCGGACCGCAGATTACTGCAATCGTGTTCTCCGGTGAGGGGTTAGCCTCTTTCACGAGGGCCGGGACGACGCCTACCTTACCGCTCCACGCATCGTCACCGCAATCGACGGTGATATCGAAATCCATATCCTTTTCGTTTTTCCAGCGCTCGTATTCCCACTTAAAACAGAGGTCTTGTGGGGTCCTCGCGCCGTAGAACAGCCAGATGTGGCCATAATCGTCGCGCTTGTCGAGCGCGTAGTTAAGGACACTTCGCGCTGGCGCGAGAGCAAAACCGCCGGCGACGAAGACGAGGTTCTTGCCCTTCCAGGAGTCGACCGGAAATCCATTGCCGTACGGGCCGCGAATGCCGATCTTATCCCCAGCTATGAGTGTATGAATCGCATCGGTTACCACACCGGTGCGTTTGATAGTAAATTCCAAGTAGCCGCCTTGAGTTGGTGGCGAAGTGATGGAGATAACCGATTCACCCGCGCCAAAGACCGAAAGCTCAGCAACCTGGCCAGAGCGTCTCTGCTGGAACTTCTTCCACTCTTGCTCATCATCTGGCCTTACTCTAAATGTTTTTATGTCTGGAGTCTCGTCAAAAACCTCTAAAATAGTAGCAGTCGTTGGCACCAGTATGCTGGTGACGCTAGTCATCTGAGACCACTCCTGTCTTGATAGTTTCATCGGCCGGCTTTACGTCACACGTTTGCGGCTCCGTCTTATCCTCACCCGGAAGCTCGTCGGCAAAACTCGTGCCCATCCCCGCAGTAGCATTAGTCGCTGCCAGCAAAAAATCGCGCACGTCGTACGAGACAGGGCAGCTCCTTATACAGCGCCCGCATCCCACACAATCAACTGGGCCGTACGTCTCGGGATAGTAACTAAATTTATGGAGCATCCTCTGGCGCATGCGCTTCCAGTGCTGCTCCCTCGGATTATGCCCACCTGCCGCCCGGTTGTACTGGAAGAACATACAGGAATCCCACATGCGGTAGCGATCACCAGACTTAAAATTGCCCTCATCGCGTACTTCAAAGCAGTAGCAGGTTGGGCACAAAAATGTGCACG
>DASQQM010000196.1:0-8097 GCA_035643475.1 Anaerolineae bacterium
TTTTTGCTTGTTTGGCTGTTGCTGCAGCTATATTTTATGCGACTTCACAATCAAGCTTCTGCAATCGCTGTCACGAAATGAAAGACAATTATCAAGCTTGGCAATCTTCAGCTCATCGCACAATTGGCTGCGAAGCCTGCCACCTTGGGCCCGATGTACCTCACTTAGTCATCGACAAATTTCTTGCTTTAAAGGAGGTATACCTCCATTTTACAGATGCGTATGAGAAGCCGATCAACAAGGCAAGCCAGCTGAGTGAAAGAACGCCTTCATCGGCATGCACTTCCTGCCATAAGCAACCAGGAAAAGTAACCACAGACAAAATTACGTTTACGCATAAGAAGCACTTAGATGTGGGTCTTAAATGCGCCTTTTGCCATAACAGGGTGGGCCACCCTAAGCTCAAAGCACACAGTGAGCGGATATCAATGCAGTTTTGCGTGGATTGTCATCAGCAGAAGAAAGCACCCATCGACTGCGATGCATGTCATCCTGCCGTATCTAAACTTAAACCCGCCTCCCACGAGCGGAGCACCTGGATGAAAGTCCACGGCCAGGTAAAAGATACATCAAGTTGCTCGCCTTGCCACAAAGATAAGACTAGTTTTTGTGATGGTTGCCATGGGGCTCCGGTACCCCACCCGAAGAATTGGAAGAACAACCACGGACAGTTGGCGAGCACGAAGAAGGATAAGTGCCTCGTATGTCACAAGGCTACCCAATGTGATACCTGCCACCGCACGGTAAACCCGCATCAGGCTGGATGGGTAAACACCCATCCAGCAAGCGTGAATGCAAATGGAAGCACCAGATGCAACCTCTGCCACGATGCATCCTTCTGTAGTAATTGCCATCGCACGGCTAATCCACATCCAGCAGGATGGATAAGCAAACATCCTGCATTTGTTAGGGCAAATGGAAGTACTAGATGCAATATGTGCCACGATGCATCCTTCTGCAGTAACTGCCACCGATCAAGAAACCCACATCCAGCCAGGTGGCGATCAATCCACGAAGATCAGGTAGAGCGCTCTGGAAGATCGAGCTGTCTTGGCTGCCACAGACGTAGCTTCTGCAACAACTGTCATGCTCGCTTCGGTGAGGACTAGAGTGAACTCGGCTAAGAAATTTATCCAAAAGCTCGCATAACTGCGAATCTGGGGGGCCTTCTACTATTAAACCAACTCACACACCCTCACTAAGCGCAACCAAAGGCTGTTAACTGCACAGGTGTTCAATCGTTGATACAGCATCTAGCAACTACGGTTACGTCGTAAACCATGGTAGCAAAATGGTAGCATTATCTACCTAGCTATGCGTAAAACACATCAGATATGCTAAATATGGAATCATAACCACAGCTCACAGGCCTATGTGTAAACCATGTAAGATATATAACGGCTTCAAGCTGCCTCATAATAAGCAGGCCAGCGGTTTTTATCCGCAAGGGGCTTTATTTATGGGAGAAGGATTCTCCCATAATCAACTATAGGAGGGGTAGTACTGGAAGGGGAACTATGAGTTCCACTTCCAGGGAGTGGCGTAATGCCGTGACAGGTTTGAATCCGCTCAGTGGCCCCAAATAATACAAGGTAAGAGAGGGTATGCAATACAACACACCCTCTCTTTTTACGTTAGTATTCGAATTATTACTAAAGGCCAGATGCTATCGCAATCCTCCTTATGCAGCCGCAGCCTCGCCGGGCGTTATTGTGATGTCCATTTGGTGCTGGCCACGAACGATGGTAAGTGTTACCTGCTGGCCAACTGTCCACTTAGAAAGGGCACGCTGAATATCGTCGATACTCGAAACTTTCTGGCCATTGATTGCTACTATTAAATCGCCAGCGCGTACCCCCACCCTTGCTGAAGGCCCACCGGGCTCGACGGCCATAATTTCGACACCAAAGGGCTCATCCAAGCCCAAGGCCCATGCAAATTGCGGGTCAAGACTTCGTTGCTGAGTGGCTATGCCAAGATACGCCCGACGCACTCTTCCGTACGCCATAAGTTGCGTAATAACCCACCTTGCCGTATTCGATGGGATAGCAAAGCCGATGCCTTGCGCCATGGCAATAACTGCCGTGTTAATTCCGACAATCTGACCTCTTGCATCTACCAGCGGCCCCCCGGAGTTACCTGGGTTGAGGGGCGCTGTGTGCTGGATGATGTTTTCGATGAGCCTTCCATCAGTGCTGTGTAGCGCCCGTCCGAGAGCGCTTACAACACCGGTAGATACCGTCGAACTTAGACCGAGCGGGTTGCCTATCGCAATAATCAGCTGTCCAACTCTCAGCTTTGCTGAATCTCCAAGTGAGGCATGCTGTAAATCTGAAGCATTTGCCTGGATAACGGCGATGTCAGATGCCGGATCAGATCCAATAATTGAGCACTTAAGCGCAGTCCCGTTCTGTAGCATTGCGGTTAGCTGCTTGGCCTGGTGTACAACGTGTGCATTTGTAAGGATATAGCCATCAGGCGATATAATAACACCTGATCCTGCGCCCTCTAAATCACCAATATATCCTGGTGAAGGGCGTCTTACGGAAATTCCTACAACAGCCGGACCCATTGATTCGACCACGGAGATAACGGCACGAGAATAAGCATCAAGTAGTTCTACATCTTGCGTCTCCACCTGGTCCGACGTGCTTCCTGGTGCGGTACTTCCGCTATTTATATCTCTTTCTTCCATGTTACTCACCACTTACTTGAGATTTAAAATTAGACCCTGATGGATCTTCTCTCTTCTTTATATATCCAACAATCTCCGCATGTACGCCTCATGGGATGTAATTTATAGTTTCACAGCACTGTTTTGTAGGTATTTAATCTTATATGTAATGCATGGGGTTATTCTAAGGCAGCTTAAGTATGCGTCACTGGAGGGCTGTGCGGACCATGGTCTGGCGGCGAAATGTGACATAAGACCAGCTTAAGTCGCGTGGAATTTTACAGGAAGGAGCAATAGAGCCTATAAATGCTGGATGATTAAGGGTTTAATCTTCCCCTCGTGGTCTTACCCTGAGATTATGGCCGGAATTGTCACAGCTAACCACCTTTTTCCCGCTGAAGGTAACGCTCGAGTCACCATACCCCCATAGCTCTTGACCTAGGAGCCTCGTAATGCAATCTGGCGTGCCCTGTGCTGCCACTACCTCACCTTTTTTCGAACCGATCGTAAAGTAACGGTGCTTTTCTTCGGATTCCTTTGATGTGAGCCTCACGCTGAGGTCACCTGCGTAATTGTAGTATTCGACGACCTTCCCATCGCTGAAGGTAACGGTGGATTTGCCGTAATCCCATGTCTCTTGACCCCCGTCCGCCTTTGTAATGTTATCCGGTTCACCATGCACCGCCAGGACCTCTTCTTTTGTGGAGCCGATCGTGAAGTACCCGTTTGGTTTATTAGTTGTTTGTTCTTCACTTTGCTTTATGGTTGTTGTGGTAGCTGATTGCTTCTTATCCGAATCTTCGGATTGAGCTTTTGCCGTATTATCTGCAGATGCTTTAACGGATGAGCTGACCCCTGCATTTTGGTCCGTTGATTTTTGTGGATCCGATAATCCGTATCCCAGTAAAAACAGTAAGAGAAGCGCAGCTGCCAACAATCCGAGCGCCTTACGTTTTGGACTCGACCAGATATTGCTCAATCTGGCTCTTAAGTTCGATGCCTTGGTCTGGTCACTACCTTCAGGCTCACGGGGCGAGCCTTCCGCGATTGCGGTACCCCTGTTATCAATAGCCAATTGGGTACCGCCCGCGTGGAGGATAGCTGTCTCAGCAGACTGACTTACCGTATCTTCGGCGTGGCCCACAGAAGCATTCGCGGTTTCTGGACCAATGACATCTCCGCCTGGCACCACGATAGCTTGCCCAGCTTCCGGGGCTTCGATCAGCTTGGTCTCCTGTATCCCAGCTCTTGCATCGAGGAGCGTGCCGATGCGAGCAGCTACCTCTGCTGGCTTCTGGTATCTTTCACCCGGATCTTTCTTGAGGCATTTAAGTAAGATTTCCTTTATGTCGGGGGCGATATCGGCGTCAATGACCGGTGGTTCTGCGGCGATATGCATGTTGATAACCGACCAGGGGTTACCGGATTGAAACGGTGGGTGACCGCTTAACATCTCATATAAGGTAATGCCGAGGGAGTAGATATCGGATCTGCTGTCTACCTTCTCTCCCTGTGCTTGCTCAGGTGAGGTATATGCTGGGCTTCCTATGAACATGCCTGTGTGTGTCATGGTGGCCATCGACGCCATCTTCGCGATACCGAAGTCTGCTACCTTTACCTCGCCCTTGTCGGTAAGCATTATATTTTGAGGCTTAATATCTCTGTGAACAATCCCGAGGCTGCCTGCGTAATCGAGGGCGTTCGCAATGCTTTGTGCTATAAAAAGTGCTCTCTCTTCGGATAGTGTGCCCTCATCTTTTAGGACCTCTGCGACATTCCTGCCACCGATATATTCCATCACGATGAAGTGTTCACTTCTTTGTGAGCCGTAATCTACTACCTTAGCTATATTGGGGTGGTCAAGGTGGATGGCCGTCTCTGCCTCCCTGACAAACCTCTCAATGTAGCTGGCGTCCCTCGCGTACTGGGGGTGGAGAAACTTTACCGCAACTTTTTTATCGGTGTTCAAATCAGTGGCAAGAAAAACAGTTGCCATACCGCCTGAGCCGAGCTTTTCTTCAATTGCATACCGATTGCTAATTACTTGAGTTTCCATATATACTTCAAGGGCTTCAAAAACAAATTACCGATATTGGCATTATACCTGATACTGCATTTATTTTAACCGGTTACTACATTCCATATCTATGGGATGTACTTAAGGAATCGGGCTTGTGGAGGAACTTCTTTAATTGTTGACTCAGGTATATAGAGGATAGGGATCGCTAGTTGTATAGTATATGGAAAGAAGGGATATTCTCGTCTGCTACGGCCCCAATCGATAGAATTATTACATATAATGTGCCCATAGCAACGGGAAGTAACTCCTGCACCTAACTGCCCGGGCCCAAGGCAATCCAACGGAGGTCGCACAGATTCCCTCCACCATTTTTGTGTGAGAAGGAGACTGGTAATGTTTGGATAAAGCTAGGTTGCGGGAATTAGCTTTAATACGGTTCTTTAGCATTCTCGATATGAAAACGGAAAAGTTCTTTTGTTGTTCAGTAAGGATCCTTCCACATTGCTGAAGAGAAGAGCGGGCGATTTCGATTTACTTACTAGGCAGCCACTGGTAATCGGTGCATTATCGAATCTGCGCTATTGAAGTGCAAAGGAGATCCTTCGTAAACGGATGTCTGCTGGTTCTTTATGCCGATGGCAGTCTTGGTACGCTCGGCGCTGGGGTTCTTCGAGGAAGACAGGCTTGTGGCTTTTACTAAGGGCCCAAGGTCAATCCCTGCTGCCAAAGAGGTGCCAATGGGTGCTCTCTAACCACGTGGCGGAGTTCTCGGGTAAACGCCCGGTGATGTAGCGATATGTATTGTATCCCTTGGGGGTGATTAGTATACTTGCTATCGATAGTAGGAAAGACAAAGATACCGATACTTGGGTGCTAGCCTTTTCCGGTGATTGGGATATCTACGAGAAAGAAAGGGCTGAAGATCACTTCTTGCAGGTGCTACCTGATGCCCCAAGGGGTTTGATAGTTGATCTATCCGACGTTTCTCTTTTGGATAGCTCGGGCGTTGAACTCTTAATAGCGTACTTTGCCAAATTGCAAGAGGTGGGCACACGCATGGTTCTCGTAGTCGATCATAATAACTATCTCATAAGAAAGTTTAGGAACCTCGGCATATTCAATAACACCGGCCTTGTATTCTTTGAAACCATTGAAGAGGCTAAAGATAGCCTCTCTGCAGAATAAACATAAGTCATTCAGGATGGGACCTTTTGTTAATGTTTAATAGTAACCACCCCTAGGTTAAGGCAGCCCTTTATGCTGGGTGAGTCTTCCACCATCTCTTTGATCATGATAGGGTTACAGACCGGCGATATCGCAGAGTTTCTTGTGCATATCGGAATCCGGCTTCTCTATCAGTCCGAGGGTTGAAGAGTCGAAACGCCTGCCGGAATAGGTTTTCTGGTTCGCGTTGATCGCCTCCAGAGCATAATTACGCGCCTTGTCGGCATCACCCTGGTATGCGGCGATAAACGATCTTATTACGGAGTTTTGAAACTCTCTCTCGGGAGAATTTACGGCGTCAGGAAACTCATCAAGGACGCTGAGAACTTCGGAATACAGATCAGAAAGCTCGTGGCTTACGGCAAACATGCCAAACGATAACGATGCACTGGTGCGCATCTTGGGGAAGGCGCGCTCTGCGGCTAGTGAGTTCCTAAATGCTTCAATTGCTTCTTTTGTATATCCTAGGGCTTCTAGACATTCCGCTTTTTGAAGATATGCCATGGCCAGCTGAGACGGCTCGGGCCACCTCTCGATCATCAGCTCGACTAACTTTATTGCGGAGTACAGCATAAGCGGGTTCCCGACATCCTGTAAGTGCAATGCCTGTATCCTGACGTACTGAGCCTTATGAAAGGGATTATCGATCTTTTCAAGATGAGCGAAAAAATCATCCTCGTCTTCCTTAGCCCAGGTTGATTTTCTAAACCAATCATTACTGCTCATTCCAAGACTCCTCGCTACATTTTTAGCTAATGATAACAGAATCGATTCAACCGTGCATTCTAATTAGAGGACACCCCGCTTACCTAGGTAAACGGGGTTGTTTATAAGGAGAGGGTTCCAACGATGGCACCATCTTCGGCGTTGCGGGCCTGGTTTCAGTCCACTGCTTGGGATCTATGTATTGAAACCTAGACCGGTCCCGTTTTTAGAAGGCACCGTCTTATCTTTAGTTATTACACGCTTACACCAGATCTAAACCTGAGGCAGGGGAATTTATGCCAAATAGCTCAATACTACAGATTATTCACTGGATAAATTAGATCGGGGGCCTTGGCCCCCGATCCTGCTATGATTCACCGCGCTGCTGCTAAAGCAGCCCAAGTAAGTGAAGGACTGCAAGTACTACAAGTACCACTACCAGGATATAAATGATGTTTGCAATAGCCGAAGTAAGCGCGAATACCCCTAGTAGTTGCAGCAGGGCTAATACAACGACGAGCACAAGTATTATATAAAGAATATTCCATAATGCACTGCTTGTTCTCATTACCTCCACCTCCTTACATGAGCTCCTTGCGTAGCCATCCGCTACCTAAGTGCAGGAAGAGCAAACACTGCAAGAAAGTAAAGGATTGCAATAACGATGATTACAATAGCTGCATATTTAATCGCAGCATAGCCTACAAGGCTATTTCTCTCCGGCTCAACTTCCCTACGTTCCTCAACGTCTCTATGTACGTGTTCATCTTTTAATGGTTCGGCCATCTTCCGCCACCTCCATTGGCTATCGTGTAGCGGTAACTTTCCTTTATACCCATCCTACAATTCATTTATTCCCAGTTTATGACTACCCAAACAGGTGTCCTATAAAGCAGCTGGTCATAGGCGCCGCATCGAATATTCTTTGGGTCCGGTTAACGCCTTGGAAACAGGAATACTGGCGACGGAAGCGGCACCCTCTTTGATCATGACCTAGCCATCAACTGGATTTTTCTATCCACATTTTGTTAAGAGCAGTGCTAGGGGACACGATGGCAGCTTGAGAATCGAGATGATCTGTACGCGGTTTAGGGCTTAGTCCTACTAAGGCAATAATAGCAATCCTGGAGAGCTGTATTGCGGTATACTAATATCATTCCTCTTTTAAGAAGGGAGGCTGGCTACAATGGAAAAGGTTGCCTACGTCATTTTAATCATCGTTGCTGCGTTTTGGCTTATTGCAGTACTGGTTGGACTGATAGCTGCTTTCCCCTTTGGTATAATCGGGCTCTTGGCAATAATCAGTTTAGGTTTATTGTTTGCTAAGGCCCTAAGAGACCGATTGAAAAGCGTAAAGGACGACCGGTATTCGAGAGATGTGAGACAATAAGGAGGAGAACGTGTTATTAACCACACAGGATGAGTTATCCGGGTATGAAATTGTCGAAACCCTGGGGGTTGTTCGCGGTAGCAC
>DASQQM010000197.1:0-3337 GCA_035643475.1 Anaerolineae bacterium
TGTTTTGTAGCGCAGAGAATTGGAAAATCAATTACATATCAACTGTCACCTATAGCTCAACCCATGGTTAAGTTTCACAATGAAAAAGTTACGAGGTACAATTGGTAAGAAGGTATCCCTATGACAGCGTCTGTATGCTGATGAATGGCATAAAAGACCGGCAACGTTATATTAACTCATAGCATGATTGTAGGAACGTACTTTGGTAGAGCAAAAGAAGAAGGGCTTAACAGAAGAAATAAGGCAGCGACTGAAGGTGCTTGATAAGATACTCTCAGCATCCCCTGACAACATCGCTATCTTAGACAGGGATGGAAGAAACCTGTATGTGAATAAATCCACTGCAGAAGCACTGGGCGTAAAGCAATCTGATGCTTTTGGCAAGACGTGGCATGGTTTGGGTCTACCGCCAGATGTAGTAGAACCCCTTGAGGCCAACCTTAAGAGCGTGTTTTCTACAGGAGAGCCTATAACAGCCCAGGTATCTATGCCAACGGTTTATGGAATCAGGGATTGCGAGTACACCCTAACTCCGATAAAAGAAGATGGTACTGTTAGCTTGGTTGTTGGAACAACAACGGATATTACGGAGCAGAAGAGGGTAGAAGAAGACCTAAAAGAAAGCGAAGAAAGATTAAAGTCAATCATAGACTCCACCACAGCGGTTATTTACATTAAAGATACCAAGGGACGGTATATTTTAATAAACCGACGACATGAAACCCTATTTCATATCCCAAAAGAGGAGATTAGAGGGAAAACCGACGATGACATTTTCCCTGAAGCAATAGCGAAGACATTAAAAGAAAATGACCGCAAGGTGCTTGAAACAGGAACCCCCATAGAGTTTGAAGAGATTGTGCCCTATGAAAGTGAACTACACACCTACATCTCAATTAAATTTCCCCTGCGTGATTCTAAAGGTGCAATTTATGCAGTCTGTGGAATCTCCACCGATATCACTGAGAGAAAAAGAGCTGAAGAAAATGTAAAGGAAGAAAGAAGGCTAAGCGACGCCTTAAACGAAATTAACGCCACCATGTCTTCAACTCTTGATATCGATGAGATGATGGGTGGCGTTGTAGCAGAGGCGAGTAAAGCGGTGGGCACCGAAGCAACGTTAATTGCTCTACGTGAAAATGGCTCCTGGATGCCAAAGTACGCTTACGGATGGCCGCAAGGGCTTATTGGGACGCGGTTTACCGACAGGGAGGCTAGAACAACAATACTGGACGCCGAAACCAAAACCGTGGTCACCGTTAATGACGCCTACAACGACGGGAGAGTTAACCGCGAGGTGATGGAGAAATACGGCATACGCTCGCTGCTTAGCGCCCCTTTGATCGTAAAGGGGAACATAATCGGCGTTATCGCCTTCAGCTATCACTTGGCTCCGATCGCCTTTACTGAAGCCCAGGTTGATTTTGCACGTAAACTTGCGGCGGCAGTTTCAATTGCCATGGAAAACGCCCGGCTTTTTGAAGAGCTTACAATATTAACTGATGAGCTGGATGAAAAAAGCAAGGGCCTCCAAGCTCTTCTTGATGTAGCCCTCGATGTAACATCCGGACTTAAGTTAGATGAACTGATGCATAAGGTCGCTAAAAATGCTACCGAGCTTACAGGCGCCGATGTGGGTGCAGTTGGCCTGGTTCATGAAGAGACAAGGGCTGTCACGTACCCATTTATCTATTTCTTGCCAGGGACTATCGAGAAAGCCGGTCTCCCTCCAAAACTGCCAGAGCTTATTGCAAAGACCAGTGTCCCTCCAGGAAAAGGAATGAGTGAGAGAGTTATTTCAAAGAAAAGACCCTTGATTGTAGATGACTATCAGGAATTCCCCGATAGAGTTCCGATTTTCGTCGAGGCTGGGCTGCGCGCGGTGGCTATGGTTCCCTTGTGGTCACGGGGTAGAATTATAGGCACCCTTGCTGGCTCAAACCTGGACCCTGAGAAGAAGTTCGATGAGCGAGATATTAAGGCTCTAGAAGGCATAGGCCGCCACGCAGCAATTGCGCTTGAGAATGCAAGGCTCTATGAGACTGAGCGCCACATAGCAGACACCTTGCAGGAATCACTCCTTATTATGCCAGAGCACATAGAGGGCATAGAATTTGGTCATATCTATCGCTCAGCAACAGAAGCAGCAAGGGTTGGCGGTGACTTCTATGATATCTTTGAGATAGAGCATGGAAAAATTGGCATAGTAGTGGGAGATATATCTGGTAAGGGTATAGAGGCGACAACACTGACCTCTGTAGTTAAAAATGCTATTAAAGCTCATGCCTATGAGGATGGCACTCCAGCGCTAATTTTGGCAAAGGTAAATGATATGCTGGTTCGGGTTAGCCCTCCATCCGATTTCGTTACCGTATTTTTCGGTGTGCTTGATGCTAAAACAGGGGAGCTTACCTACTGCTCCGCTGGACACCCTCCGGCAATAATAAAGAGGAGGGCAGGCAGTGTAGATTTACTTAACAAGCACTCGCCTATTATAGGTGCATTTTTAGGAGTGCTTCTAGAAGATAGTAAAGAGACCCTAAAGAAAGGCGATATGTTGCTTCTTTATACTGACGGCATAATTGAGGCACGATTTGATGGTAAATTCTATGGCGAGGGAAGTTTGGTAGATTTCATCACTAATCTAGCGCCGGTACCGGCTAAAGAAGTACCTGGGCTGATATTGAACGATGTTATACAGTTTACTGACGGGAAACTTACCGATGATGTTGCACTGCTAGCTGTAAGCCTAGAGAAGTGAACTGCACCCAGCCTTATGCAACAGCACTTATAAATTCTTCAAGGCGAGTGACTGCGGTTCGTGCAACCACAACTCGCGCAACATCTCCCTCTTCAAAGACGGTACCAAGCGTTGGTATAAAGGATCTCCCATGCCGAGTTATAACCATAACCTCAAGCTCACCGCTGATGGTGATATCAGCAACCGTTCTTCCAAAAAGACCAGTTGGAACAGCAACTCTAACGAGCTCAACCTCGCCATTTCCAAAGCTTAGCTGCACATCGAGAGCCCGGTGAAAGAGTAGATCCTCGATTTTGTTTACCGCCCAGGTAGTCGTTGAGACAGTGGCAACGCCAAGGCGCTCATAGATGTTTGCCCTCACCGGATCATAGATCCTTGAGACAACCCGTGGGACAAAGAACATCTCCCGTGCAATTCGAGATGAGATAATGTTGAGGTTGTCATCGCCCGTTACCGCCACAAAGGCATCTGCTTCTTCAATGCGTGCCCTTTTTAATGTCTGCTGATCAATAGCGTGGCCAACTATCTTCTCCCCGTTAAAGGTCTTTGCTAGCCGCCGGAAGGCTTCAGGGTCCT
>DASQQM010000198.1:0-2634 GCA_035643475.1 Anaerolineae bacterium
GCCTTGAATTCCTCCCTGGTAATCCTCCTGTTAAGGGGTGTGATATCGAACGCCTTATAGTATGGATAGTATTGATCCATTATGTTTACGTAGGTGTTTTTAGATATCTCATCGGCCAGAAACTTCATCGCCTCGTCGGTACCCGCAAGCTGCCCGGGAAGCACCAGGTGCCGCACGAGAAGCCCGCGTACCGCAACATCTCGCTCGTCAACGACCAGGTCACCTACCTGCCGGTGCATCTCCCGTATCGCATCCTTAACAATCTGGGGATAGTTCTTCACGCCTGACAGCCGTTCCCCAACAGATGCATCCATGTACTTGATGTCCGGCATATAGATGTCCGCAACCCCGTCGAGAAGCTTCAACGCATCCACGCTATCGTAGCCACCGGAGTTGTATACCAGGGGCACACGTAGCCCCCGCCCAGCGGCAATAACGAGCGCCTCAAGAATCTGGGCGATGGCGTGACTGGGGCTCACAAAGTTTATGTTGTGACAGCCGGAGTTCTGCAAACTCAGCATTATGCCAGCGAGCTTCTCCGCGCTTACGTGGTGACCCTCGCGGAGCTGACTTATCTCGTAGTTCTGACAGAAGATACAGCGCAAATTGCATGACGTAAAAAATATCGTACCGGAGCCGCCTCTTCCAACGAGCGGGCGCTCCTCCCCAAAATGCGGTCCATAGCTCGCGACCTTTGCTTCCCTTCCCGTGCGGCATACGCCTTTCTCTGCCGTAGCTCTATCAATCCGGCACTGTCGTGGGCAAAGATCACATGCCTCAAGACGCTTGGCTGCTTCTTGAGCCCTGTGCTTCAATACACCTGTTTTATACAATGAGACATACTCAGGCGCCATATTAATTCACCATATACACTATATACGTAATTGGAATGTGCTGCTTATAAATTGGAAGGTCGGGTTTAAAAGAAGGAGGAATTAAGCTGGGAAATGCTCCCGCTCCTTGAGCGATTCTTTATTCTTTAGCTTTACTAGGCGTACTATAGTTCCTTCCTGACCCTCGGTAATGTTTACCTCATCCATTAACGCGGTCATGAGAAATATACCCCTGCCACGGTGGCTCGGGCGCCCATTGGTTACCGGAAGCCTTGCCTTAAAGACGCCCTCGTCGATAACCTCAATTGATATCCTACCTGGACTGCACTCAATTTGTAGGTGAACCTGGTTCTTTTCACCAAGGGGTGAGCCGTGCTCAATGGCGTTCGCCGCAGCCTCGCTTACCGCCACCTTCATCTGGTAAATATCAGCATCACTAAAACCGCATTTGGAGGCCACATCCTCGACCTCATTGCGGATTAAGGCGAGGTTCTTCGTATGGCTTTGTACGTCTAGCCTTCTCTCGATACGGTGCTTATTATCAACCACGTTGTTCCCCCGACATATCCGCCAGCGCTTCCTCTACCGAAGAGTAGAGTGAAAAAGCCTCAGCAAGCTTGGTAATGCCAACAATATCGAGAATCTTCAGGACGTTCTTGTTGGTTACAACAAGCCCGACTTTCCCGCCAAGTGGACTGCTTTTTTGAATACTTAAGATTATAAGAGCAACGCCGGCGCTATCTATATAGCTGACATCGGAGAAGTCCAAAATTATGGATGCGTGGCCCTCATCGATAAACGCCATTATTTTGCTTTCCAGTTCAGGAACAGCGTAGTGGTCGATCTCGCCATCAACATCAATAATTGGAATTCTGCCGGGTAGTACCTGCACTTCCAAATTGCCCTCCCCTTTCTCCAAATAAGGCCGGCGCTATTATATAAAATCAACCGGCTACATTCCACGCACAGATTCGTCGACACCGTCTGAGGCATAACTAAAGATGCCTTATAAATCATACTGCTTCTTACCAACAGGAACAATAGTAAAACGTTATAGCCCATTTCCCAAACTGTTATCGGCACACCGGGAGACCGTATGTATAATGAACTATTATATCCAATTTTATAATTTTTTCCCGTTTTTATCCAAACCTAAGCAGGCGCATATATAGTCAAAGACGGCAAGGGAGCAATATCCATCCAGGAATTTTTCGACCTTTGTTCTTGGCTACCTAAATAATGGGATAACAAAAACTGCAAGGAAGTAAAGAATCACTATTACGATAATTACTATAGCAGCATATTTAATCGCTGTGTAGATAACTAGGCTACCCCTCTCTTCTCGCTCTACCTCTCTCTCCTTCTCGTCATCATGTCTTTCTGGCTCAGCTATCCCTATCACCTCGGCAAGCCACATATGATAGCTGCATAATATCCAGCTCTTCTAATTCATTCATCTCCCGACACCATGCTCCTTAAACAGGTACAACACAAAATTACATCACAGCCCGAAGCGCTGTGATGTAAAGGTGCCAACGTGCCAACGTGCTGCAGAAGATCGGTGAGTCGGTGAATGGGTGAATTGGGATGAGGGTAAGATATGTGGGTGTTGAGATTGCCACGTCGCTACCGCCCCCTCAGAATAACAGAAAAGCTATCAGCTCTTCACCCTCCCCTAGCCCCTCCCTTAATGGCTACTCATTACCCACATCTCTGTTAAATATTAGATACGCTTGTGATATATCATTTAACCTCTTCATGCCACGCCAGAGGACCTTTACTCCGGGGTCACCGTCTTGTC
>DASQQM010000199.1:0-2470 GCA_035643475.1 Anaerolineae bacterium
GCAATCAAGGGATTCCCATATTGTTCGCTTGCATATGTTACCCCCAAGGCGATGATAAATAGGAGAAGCATGGCACCCAGTATCACGTAGCCCTGGCGAAGATCGCCCACCATACGTCCAAAGGTTAACGTAAGAGCCGCCGGGATCAGAAGAATCGCCAGCATCTCAATAAAGCTACTTAAGGGTGTGGGGTTCTCAAAAGGATGAGTAGAGTTTGTGTTAAAAAATCCCCCGCCGTTTGTTCCAAGCTGCTTGATGGCTTCCTGTGACGCAACGGGGCCCATGGCGATGGTTTGACTTGCACCCTCTAGTGTCGTTGCCGGTTGATACGGGCTGAAGTTTTGAATCACCCCTTGAGATACGAGAAGAATGGCAAAAACTAAGGCTAGCGGTATAAGCACCCAGAGAACGGTTCTTACCAGATCAAACCAGAAATTGCCAATACTTTGAGCAGTTTTACGCGTAAGCCCCCGTATAAATGCGATAACCACCGCAATACCAGTTGCCGCAGATACGAAATTCTGAACCGTTAAGGCAAGCATCTGCGTAAGATAGCTCATGGTAGATTCTCCACCATATGCCTGCCAATTTGTGTTGGTCATAAAACTCATTGCGGTATTGAATGCCACGTACGGATTAACTGCACCGAACCCCTGTGGGTTCAGAGGCAGTATCCCTTGCAGCAACTCGATGAGAAAGACTGCGATAAAACCAAGAGCATTAAAAACCAGCAAAGCTAGCGCGTATTCTTTCCATCCCATCTCCTGACTGGGATTAATTCTTGCAATTCTATAGGTAAGCGTCTCTATCGGTTTTAACAATGGATCAAGGAACGTCCGCTCTCGATTAAAGACCCTGGCCATATAAAAACCAACAGGAACGGCAAGAAGCAAAAGGACACCGATATACAACACCATTTGTAAAATGTCCGTGCTTACCATTAGATCTCCTCCGCCTTCATCAAGGCATTAACTAAATAAATAAGAAGCGCTGCTGCTACTAATCCACCTAGTATCAAATCGAACATAGTTAACCTCCTTTAGAAGCACCCTTAGCCTCTATGCCTGATGGCTAAGGACTGTACTATAATTAAGAGAGCGCCGAAGATAAGTAAGCCCCATAAAACTGCATGAATCACTAGCCCACATCTCAAATGATTATTTAGAGTTCGAGTGACCAGCAATCATATCGAACGTACCCCAATAGCGTGACCATCTTCTGTAATTACTCTACCTCCAGTCGGCATCAATAAGTCGTTAAGAAAAATCTTGAAACCATAAAGATTTCATAAATACCATGGATGCTGGGTAAATAGTTGACAGTAAAACTATTTGCCTAAGGATGATTTTATGCAGCCCTATCAAATGACAGCGGAAGATGCATATCGAGAGCTCAAAACCTCCCCGAAGGGGCTAACCGATGATGGGGCGCAAGCTCGATTGCAAGAATACGGGCCCAATAAGCTCCCGGAAGTGAAACGAAGACCGCTGATCTATAAATTCTTTGCGCAACTATATAACCTCTTAGCAATTTTGTTGTGGGTCGGCGCGGTGTTAGCATTTATTGGCGGTCTCCCAGAACTTGGCTACGCGATAATTGCGGTCATCATCATAAACGCAATTTTCGCGTTCTTTCAGGAATTCAAAGCTGAAAAAGCTACCGAGGCGCTAAAACAACTATTGCCAAGTTACGCAAAGGTACTTCGCAATGGTGAGGTCAAGCAAGTGCTGGCCGAAGAAGTTGTTCCTGGGGATATTTTAGTCCTCGATGAGGGGGATAATATCCCCGCTGATGGCCGCCTTATCGATGCGTTTGAGATGCGCACGATCAATGCGGCATTTACCGGGGAATCCGCACCAGCCAGACGAACGAAAGACCCTATACCAAGAGAAAACATACATATTACTGAGGCATCCAACTTAGTGTTTGCAGGGACTAGTGTTGCCACTGGGTCCGGAAGGGCTGCCGTCTACGCAACTGGCCAACAGACCGAGTTTGGAAAAATCGCGCAGCTAACGGGAGCAATCAGTGAAGAACTGAGTCCACTCGAAAAGGAAGTTGCAAGGGCCGCACAAATGATCGCCTACATTGCGATGGGGTTAGGGATAGTACTATTTGGGGTATCCGTTTTTGTCACCGACCTTGGGATTGCCGCGAGCTTGCTCTTTGCTATCGGAATTATTGTCGCTAACGTTCCGGAAGGTTTGCTTCCCACACTATCGCTCTCTCTTGCCCTTGGCGTACAGCGGATGGCCAGAAAACATGCGCTGATCAAGAAATTATCAAGCGTAGAAACTCTCGGTTCAACCAGCGTTATTTGCACCGATAAAACCGGTACGCTGACACAAAATGAGATGACCGTGCGCGAGGTCTGGGTCGATCGTAAGGTCCTTGATGTCTCTGGTGTTGGATACGAGCCGGTCGGTGATTTTTATGACAACGGTCGCAAGTTAACCCCTAATGAGCTGCA
>DASQQM010000200.1:0-2307 GCA_035643475.1 Anaerolineae bacterium
CTTGAGAATCGAAAATAGGATTCTCGGTTTTCCGCTGGCGGAAAACATGAGTTTCTCCGACCAGGGAGGCCTGTAGCGGGTCGACGGGTGGGGTGAGGGCTCAACCCGTATCCACGCTGATTGCTGATAGCTGACAGCTGATAGCTATTTTAAAGGTAGAGTGATCTTATTGAACTGCAAAAACCATCCCCAGCGCGAGACAAATGTTTCCTGTAGCTCTTGTGGCGAGGGGTTATGTCCAGAGTGCATGGTGTATACGCCGGTTGGGATCAAGTGCCGTGAGTGTGCTTCCCCTAGCAGGGGAATGTTACGACAGGGAAGGCCTTCCCAGTATATCGGTGCCGCCGCAGCTGGGCTGGCAGCATCAATCATAGGCGGTCTTATCCTGAGCTTAACTTTTAGGGGTTTCCTTGTCAGCTTTATCCTCGGCTTTCTTATTGGGGAGGCCGTTCGCAGGGGAGCGAGGGGAAACCGTGGGCCGATTTTCATGGCTATTGCGGGGATATCTGCCTTTACCGGACTTATTATTGTCAGGTTGGAGCTCAACCCAATGAGCCTCCTCTTCTCGATTATAACGGCGGGCGTTGCCGCTTATCGCCTAAGCGAGTAACTAAAAAAGGAAAAGCCTCCAATCCTAATTAGGGTTGGAGGCTTTTTAATTCATAAGGGTAAACTAACGCTTTACATACTAACCGAAGGTCTGCTAATCAACCTATCCATACGCTACCCTGTATTGAGATGCAATTGAGACGATAAAAAGGACAAATTCTTGGCGATTCTGAGGATATACTCCAGCCATAACAAACAACACTAAAGCTAATCTGTAGCTTAATAGTATATAGCAGCGGTTATTTCTCGGCTGAAGGCATGGGCCACTCAGAGTTCGCTCAGATATCCAGATCCAATATGCGCAATTGGAAATCCGCCTAATCCATCTCATGTTTACCATCTGCACCTTAAACAAAAATATATATTGATGGATGAAGCGCTACTTAAAAAACCGATGTTAGGCGGAGGGTACCATGCCAAATAGGATATTGCTGTATGTCTTAATCTTCCAGGGGATATATTACCTGGCGACCGCCTTCTGGCCAGTAATTAATTTGCAAAGCTTTATGGCGTTTGCCGGTGCCAAGCCAGATCGCTTCGTGTTCTGGACGGTTGATCTCCTTATAATAGCGATAGGTGCAACGGTTTTATTTGGGGCCATACGAGGCGATCTGGTAACTGTGGCTTTCTTAGGGATAGCCAGTGCACTCTCATTTGTTACTATTGAGGTTGCATTTTACGGGAAGGTATCGCCATGGTTTCTGGCAGATTTTGCGGTTGAGGTAATCATACTACTCGGGATTGCCGGTTCATTGTTGGCATCAGCCCTTCAGTAAGTGTAGCCACAGGATGTAGCTACCAACTATTGCCAGGGAAGTTTTAAAAATTTTTGGGCGTAGTACGTGCATAAATTATACCTGTATCGATGGGAAAACAAGCGGAAAGAACAGGTAAATAATGCCAGATTATAAACGCATGTCAGTATAACAACTCTAGCATGGGCAAGGAACCTGGCTTTACTTCTGCTAGTGAATCCGATAACATTACTGTTAGATCGGTAAGTACCTGGTTTTCTAGTAACCAAACTAGTAAATTATGCCAGGCGAGTTACTTTTCGATATTCTATTGTGCGGCTCCTGAAAGCCGTTACTTAAAAATAAATAGGGGTTAAAATGGGGGGCTATTCACAAATAGATATAGGGGACAAGCAAGCACATTGTCTCATCTCATCGACGGATGATAATAGCATTTCTTGCATACGCGAGAGCTGCTCTACTTCTATGGCGAGCACGGAGACGTGCACCTATGTTGGAGAAGTTGGGGTCGGTGTAAAGCCTATAGAAGCAGGGGATAGTTTAGCTCCACCGACCACCTTTGACCATAAGTTCCAGGAAATTTATGGGAAGCATTATGGCTGGGTCCTTAGGGTTGCATACAGGATGCTAAGAAGCTGGGAGATGGCGGAAGAGCTAACCCAAGAGGCATTTATCAAGTTGTACACTAGATTTGATGATATCACCGCCGATAAGCCGCTTTCTGGGTGGCTTTATCGGGTCGTTACAAATCTCTGTCTCGACGAGCTAAGAAGACAGAAAATATATAAGATTGAGCTTTGTGCCGATTTTGATATTGGAGAGATCTACCAGGGGTTTTTGCATTGCACATCGGCTAGCCCCGAGAAAATAATCAATAGGCAAGAGGAACAGAAGCTTATCAACGAGGTGCTTGCACGTATGTTGCCTCATTACTGCCAGGTAT
>DASQQM010000201.1:0-5215 GCA_035643475.1 Anaerolineae bacterium
AATTGGCGAGGATAGAGAGCTATCTGTCGCCCGGATGTCGCTATCTGAGGCAACCGGGATGGTTTTGCGAAGCGTTCTCTCCACCCTCGGCGTGTCCGCCCCAGAGAGGATGTAACCGGCGCAGATGAGATTTGGTCTTCACGTATCCATTGCCGGCTCGCTGCCACTTGCAGTTGAGAGAGCGCAAAAGCGATTCTGCGATACGATACAGATCTTTGCTGGGAATCCCCGTAGCTGGGAGAGATGGAACCCGCCCAAGGATGAGGTGGAGCAGTTTAGGGCCGCCTGCGAAGAGCACTCCATCAGCCCGGTCATTGTACACGCCCCTTACCTCGTTAACCTGGCAGCGCCAGATAAGGCGGTATTTGCCAGGTCAAAGTCCGCCGTGGTCAACGGCCTTAAGGTCTGCGCTATGATCGGTGCACGCTACTATGTGATACATGCGGGGAGCTCGGGCACATCGAGCAGCGTTGAAGGCATCGAAAAAGTTGGCAGCGCATTAGCGGATATACTATCGGCAGATGATTCAGGAGTTTCTCTCTTGGTTGAAAATATGTCGGGGCATGGTTCGAGCATAGGAGTATCTTTTAACCAGCTCTCTGACATCATTACTGTCGCTGATGGGAGTGAGCGGCTGGGTGTCTGTATTGACACGTGCCATGCCTTCGCGGCGGGCTATGATCTATCGGGACAAGGTGGCGTGGACCGCACACTGCTTGAATTAGACTCAATTGTAGGTTTAGAGAGAGTTCGGTTGATCCACGCAAACGATTCAAAATTCCCGCTCGGGTCGACCCGTGACCGGCATGAGGACATCGGTGCCGGTTATATAGGAATTGACGGATTCTCCACCCTCGTCAACCACAGGCTTATTGCTAACAGGCCAGTGATACTTGAGACCCCCCGGTTAACCGTGGCCGATGATCTAAGGAACCTCTCGGTAATACGGGGCTTATATGATTCACCTGCATAGATGGGCCATGGGCATGGAATTCTACATGGTACCTACTAGGCTAGTTGACAAAAGCATTGTTGATAAGTAAGGATAGAGATAGACTTGCTTATTACCTAATTTTTACTGATAATAAGTAGTAGGTTCAATAAGCAATGCTACACCAATAAAATGAGAAGTACTAACCTTGCAAAAGAACATGGCTAGAATTTAGGAGGTATCAAGTGGCAAAGAAAACAGTTAGGGTTAGAAAGAATCGGGTAGGCGTTGGCTCAGGTCTCGGCGAGCTTGAAGCTGATATAATGAGTGTCGTTTGGAGGCTTGGAGGTGCATCCGTAAAAGATGTCTTCGAGGAGCTCTACCCCGAGAAGAGGCTGGCTTATACGACAATTATGACTGTTATGAGCCGTTTAGCTAACAAGAATGTTCTAAAACAGGACAGAACCAGCACCGCTTACATGTATACGCCAAACGTCAGCCAGGAAGACATGGCCAACTCTATGGTGAGTCAGGTAATCGACAAGGTACTGGGCGGAAGCGTGGCCCCTGTGCTCTCCTTCTTGCTAAAGAAGAGCGAGATCGATGAGAGCGAGATCGAAAGGATAAAGCTGGCAGTTGAGGAGAGGAAGAAAGAGCTGGCAAAGGAGTAGATCGGCATACTAGAGTTATAATAACAGATTAATAGTGGTAAGGCTCCCCCTTGATTATCTTAAATGACCTATAAAGCTGCTCGAGAAGGATAAACCTGGCTATCTGGTGAGTAAAGGTGAGCTTTGAGAGGGAGAGGGTAAAATCAGAGCTTCTAATTAGCGATTCATCCAAGCCAAGCGCCCCACCTATCATGAACGCGATATTGCTTTTGCCACCGATCATTAAGGACTCGAGTCTTTGGGCAAGTTCTATGGAGGGAAGCTCCATCCCTTCTCGCTCGAGAGCTATGACGTACTGCACATCTGCAATGTGTTTCTTTAACTTTTGAGCTTCCCTGCCTTTTACTTCAGATTCGGGCCTGAGCGCTATATCCTCTTCCGCAACCTCAACGATGCTGATCTTTGCGTATTTCGAGAGGCGATTTTTATAATCATCTATGCCTCGTTTCAAGTAATCTTCCTTGATTTTACCGATGGCGACTACCTTTATCCGCACTACATGCTCGCCTACCGTCTCGGTTTCTCAACGAGGGTTAGCTCAGTCACCCTTCTCTTCGCACCCCTGAGGTACGTTATCTCTATGGTATCACCGACTTCTCTCTGTCTTACTGCCGCTATAAGTTCGTCCATGTCCCCTATTTTCTGGCCACCGACTGCAATTATTACATCGTTCTTTACCAGGCCGGCTTTATCCGCAGGACTTCCCGGTTTAACTTCGGTGATGACCGCCCCATGCTGGGTATTCGTTATTGCGGCATCTGTTACAACATCCTCAACATCGCGACCGCCAATGCCCATGTACGGGTGACTGGCTTTGCCATTTTCTATAAGCTGTTCGGCAACATCCTTCGCAACTTCTACCGGAATTGCGAAGCCTACGCCCTCGGTGACGCCGCTGCTTGATATAATTAAGGTGTTTATGCCGATGATCCTGCCCTTGGCGTCGCTCAGTGCGCCGCCGCTGTTTCCCGGATTTATCGGTGCATCGGTTTGAATGAGGTTGGCGTAGGTGGTATTCTCATTGGGTCGATCCTCATCCGGCACACTCACTGTACGGTTGAGCGCGCTTATAATGCCTGAGGTTACCGTATGCTCAAACCCAAACGGGCTCCCTATTGCAACCGCCAGCTCACCGACTTGCAGGCCTTTTGTGGAACCGAACTCAGCGGCAGGCAGGCCTGTTCTGTTAACCTTGATTACAGCTAGGTCTGTCTCCCTGTCCGCTGCAACCAGCTTGCCCCTCACCTTATCGGTCCCAATAGTAACTTGTATCTCCTTCGCCCCTGAAATGACGTGATTATTGGTTAAGATATAGCCATCTTGCCTGAAGATCACGCCTGAGCCGATACCGCTTACCATATTGGAGTGGAATGTATCCCCCATCGATTGCTTTATCCCGATATTCACTATCGATGGCTGGAGTTTTTTAGCAACCGCAGTAACCGGACTCACTGCACTTTTATCGACGTGGATAACATTTTTGGAATCGCTGGGCGGCAGGTTCTGCCGCCCGCTAAAGACAGCCTCGGGTGTGCTGCCATATATATAGGGAATGGCAAACGTCGCAACAAGCCCGCCCAGAATAGCGCTGAAGAAGGCGACGGCGATTAACAGGCCATTACTTCTTCGTGTAGGCCTATCAATCTTTCCGGTACCGACAGACCCTATATTTTCTCTAGCCCCCGGCGGTGAGGGCTGATGTTTCGATTCATACTCCTTTTCGTTATAATCGCTTCTTTCCTGCATATACCATCCTTTCTTATGCCTAATTTAGGCATCGCAATTCCCTTAACGGTAACGCTTTATGTTACCAGAGCAAAGGGTTCCCTTAATGATATCTATGATTTTGCCCTTCTATTTTATAAAACAAACAAGAGGAGATCAAAAAGGTTGGCGAGGAGACATCCACCTAGGGATGGCCTTACGGGTTTTACTATATCCTTGATTGTTCTCTTTTAAGATGCAATAGCATCTTTCGCTTAACTCTCTGTAGAGCGTTATCGACTGATTTTACATGCCGCCTCAAATCGCTTGCTATCTCCCGATACGATCTGCCATCAACATAGAGCCTTAATACCTGGGCTTCAAGGTCACTTAAAATCCCCCCAAAGCCCATCTTCATACTCTGCATCTCCTCGCTGCTGATAACGAGATCTACCGGATCAACTATTTCGGTATTGGCTAGCATGTCTGCCAGCATGCGATCCGACTCATTTTCAAACCGAACCGGCCCATTAAGTGACACATACGAGTTAAGCGGCAGATGCTTTTGTCGCGTCGCCATCTTAACAGCCGTTATAATCTGCCTTGTTATGCAGAGTTCGGCAAATGCTCTGAAGGATGATTGCCTATCTTCCTGGTAGTCCCTTATGGCTTTATAAAGGCCTATCATCCCTTCTTGTATGAGGTCATCCCAATCGGCCCCAGCCAGGAAGTAAGCGCGCGCTTTTACTTTAACAAAGTTTTTGTACTTACCTAGAAGAAACTCAAGGGCTGCGTCGTTGCCCTCCTTGGAAGCGGTAACCAATTGGCTGTCAGTTAAGGTTTTAAAGAAGAAGCCCGGGTAGTACCAAGTCGATTCGGTTTGAACCTGCAATACTAGCTCCCCTTCAATCTCATAATAAGCAAGCACATCCACCCCGCTCGCCCCTCCTGCTACGTGAGGCTCTTCTTGCTGACCAAGTGAATGATTAATAACGAAATTATAGGCGTCATAATGACATACGTCAAGGAGATAACCAAGAATTCATAGAATATTGATAGGATAATACTTTTTCAGATTGGTCTATTCTTTGAGGCCGATTATCCGCTCAAGGGCACGCCTGAGAGCGCTATCAAGCCGATCTTCCAGCCGAAACTTCGCGCCCTTCCTAAATGAACTCTTCAGGTCTTTTTCGGTTGATTCAAGCTCGGCGACAAGTTCACGGGAGCTCTTTCGTAAGACGCCAGGTCTAAAAATAACTTTCTGCTGGCTATAATCGGAGGTTGCAACGATGGTATCACCATCGTAATTGGATGCGAACACCATCCGCTCTATCATATCATCGGCTGTCTCCCCAGCCCTTGTAAACCAGACATCAATGCCGAGTATTTGCGCATGATGGCGACCGTGCGAATGCGTCTTAGCGGCATCAAAGATAAGCACCACGTCGTAATCATTGAGCGCTTTTAGGGTCGCTAGGTCTTCAATCAGCTTAACGCGGGCGAGCTCAAGATCTTCCTCCCGCCACTTTCTGTATCTATCGGTCGTGTATATTACGTTGTAACCATCAACAATAAGCAATCTTTTCATCTTTGTCTCAACGCCTCATACATCATAAGTGCACCAGCGACACTGACGTTAAGCGAAGGGACCTGGCCTTTCATCGGGATTGCAGCCAAGTAATCGCACTCTTCCATAACCAGGCGTGAGAGGCCCGCACCCTCACTTCCTAAAACGATCGCTACCGACTGTGTAAAGTCGATCTCGAAATACTTCCTGTCGGCCTTTTCGCTTGCGCCAACAACCCAGAAGCCCAGCTCCTTTAACTCATTAATGGCGTAGGAGAGGTTGCTGACCTGAACGATTTTCATGTACGCCGTAGCGCCGGCAGAAGCCTTATGTACCACCGCC
>DASQQM010000202.1:0-3691 GCA_035643475.1 Anaerolineae bacterium
CGCAGCATCGCGGCCACCTGGGAATAGCCCTCCACCCGGATTTCGAAACCCAGCCTTACGTATACGTTTATCACACATATACACGGAATGATCGCCTTTTCAACAGGGTTGTTAGATTTAGGGCTGATTCACGAGGCACGCCGGAACCGGAAGTTATAATCGACAATATTCCGGCCGGGCGTATACATAACGGAGGCATAGTAACGTTCGGACCAGACGGAAATCTCTATATATCAACCGGAGATTCAGGCAGGAGCAATCTCGCACAGGATATAAATTCAACTGCCGGGAAGACCCTGCGCGTGGAGCCCGATGGCGGTATCCCAGCGGATAATCCCTTTTCTAACTCACCTGTTCACTCATATGGGCATCGAAATATTTTCGGTATGGCCTTTCACCCCAATACGGGCACGCTCTACATAACGGAGAACGGACCGAACCGGGACGATGAGGTAAATAGGATTGAGGCCGGTAAAAACTATGGCTGGCCCATAGTTGTTGGGAAAGGCAACGATGCTCGGTTCGTCGACCCCCTGATTACGTATACCCCGAACATAGCGCCGACGCAAGCGTTATTCTACACCGGGAATTTAATCAATGGAATCAAGGGCAGGTTCATCTTTGGAACCTATAACACCCGCGAACTCCATGCGCTCACACTTGCGGGGCCGGGCAACGGCCGGGTGGAAAAAGATGAGGTAGTATTCAATGCAGATCAGCGGATCATTGGGGTCACCCAATCACCGGATGGAGCAATATATATTGTAGGTACAGATTCAATTAAAAGAATTGAGCGGGTAGAGGATTAGCTACCGCTCTGAGGTGGCCCGCCTGCCGAGAATATGAGCTGCTATGTAGCTTGCAGACTACATTACTCTGTTTTCAACCTTTTGCTTCTTCTCGTAAGAATACTAACTGCTCCAGGTTGTCCCTCCTGCCCTTCTGGGAAGATGTGGTGGGATAGCCTATAGCAATAACGGCCATCAGCTCAAAACTATTAGGAACACCGAGCACCTGCTCAACCACTTCTCTTTTGGCCAGGATCTGCCCGAGCCAGCACGCCCCTAAGCCCAGCGAATGCGCCACGAGAAGCATGTTCTGAATGCAAGCGCCGATTGCCAGAGCATCTTTCGTTCTGTCATATATAGCGAGGCGATCTAAAAAAACCGCAATTAAAACATCAGCCCCGAGAACTATCGATGAGTACTTCGTGGCCGCTGCCAACTCCTTCTTTGTTTTCTCCTTTCTAATGACTGCAAACCGCCAGGGCTGGTTGTTTAATCCAGACGGCGCCCAACGCCCCGCCTCAAGCATTGTGTTGATATCCGCATCATCCACTTCTTCTCCGTTGAATTTCCTCACACTTCTTCTCGTCCTGATAATTTCAAGTAACTCCATTCGCCACCTTTTCTAATTAACCAAGTATCAATCCATTTATTGTTAGCATTAATTACCAATCACCAGGTCGGAAGGCATCTATAGACCCAGTACACAAGATAACTACATGAAATCCTAGCACAATGCTTGTATTTGTAGATATTATACATTGGATAACCCATAAAGGTCTAGTTTGTTAACTCATAAACGTTCAGATGGATGAGTAGACGACAGGTAAATGCATGGGAGGAGGAAGTATGTACGGCTGTGAATAGCTACTATATGCTCTTTCCTTGGCCACTATTGCTTTATCTACCGGTAGCTGTGCTGGTTACCGCTGATTGGTGGGCTGGCTTAATTGCTCCCGAGCTTGCACCGCTGGGCTTAACGTAATCGGGAAACTCCAGTAACGTGGAGCACCAGCCTATGGATAAGCGCTGATGCCTCAGCCCTCGTGATGGATCCCGTCGGATTGAGTGTATTGCTAGGATACCCATTCATAAGATTATACTTGATTGATGCTGCAACAGCTGGTCGCGCCCACTCGGCTATTTTATCCCTATCGACAAAGCCCTGTAGCCACCCGTTTATCTCGCTGCTGCCTGTGTCTACCGGAAGTCCAGCAAGCTTGATACTTATTACCGCAGCCTGCTCCCTCGTCAACTTATCTAGGGGTGCGAACCTATCTTCAGATATGCCGTTTATCAGCCCGAGATTGTACGCTGATGCCACCACCGGATAAAACCAATCGCTCTTTTCAACATCGACAAAAGGCTCTGTGCTGGGCTTTATAGGCCCAGCACACCTCACCACTAATGCGGTAAATTCAGCCCTATTTACCAAGGCATTAGGCTTGAAGGTATTATCTGGGTATCCTTCAATTATATCCCAATTAATAAGATCGCCGGCATATAACTCAAACCAATCTCCCCTCTTGACGTCGCTAAACATAACACCCACCTCAGTAGAGCTAGTAGAAGAGGATACAGGACCCATAGTTGTGGTAGTATTTTTTGCTGTATCTTTAGGCGTGGTTTTAGTTGTGCTCCTGCTCGACCCTCTACCGGGATTAGAAGAAAGCGCTCCCTTCCTAGGAGCGCTTTGGGTGGGTGAAGCCCCCTTACTGGTAGTGGTCACATTACGCCCCGTGATGTCGCTACCGGGTAAGAGGGTACTATTTAGAGATCTAATAGATCCGCTATTGATGAGGCCCTTGCCGAATAAGAAACCGAGATTAAATGCGGTCGTAGTGGTTGAAGTTGATTCTATGGTTGGGGTCAATTCCTTCGGTGGAAGGACAGATATCGTCATGTCATTGGAATTTATCGTCTCTCCTCCCTCTATCTTAACGGATGCAAAATTAACCACCGTTCCCTTATTCTTGAGCTTTACGTTCAACCTGATGCTCAGCTCTTCACCTCCCACGAGCTGGAATGATCCCCAGTTAATTTTCAGCCCACCACCATAAACCGATTCTGTACTCTCAAAGCTTGGATCGGCATCAAGTACATCGAGCAGTGCCCCACCGAGAAAGTTCATCGTGTCTGAGACAGCGACTGTTGTAGCGGTGGTATTGGTGGTTTCGACACTCACCCGTATCTCGTAGGTCATCGTCTCCTCTACGGTCGCGGTATTGCTGCTGGAAACCTGTATGGAAATTCTAGGTTCGGCCTGGAGAGTACTCAATTTCGTGCCGGGGGTAATAGGAGCAGTGTTATCGTATCCGGCGAATACCCAGATTGCTGACATGATAAGCAAATATATGACGAGTATCGCGGCTGGCCTGAAATCCGGCATAGGCGATCCCCCTTGGATAATAAAAGTTCCTCTGCCCTACCTATTCCCACCGTGCAGCCGAATAAACTTTTCATTATTAAATAGCAGTTAGGCCAAGTAGTGGATGAGCATATCCAGGCGGCCCCGTTTGGCAAGATACATGCCCGAAAACTTCATTACCTCTCTAATCTCTTGCCGATAAGACGGATGGTAACAATGATTGCTTTGACTTAAGTCAAACGATTGGGACTTTCCTAGCCTCCGGTGATCAAAATATGAACGCCGACAGACAATCATCGTTAAGAAGGCATTTATCGCACCTTGGCCGCTTCGCATCACATACGGCCCGTCCATGCTCGATTAAGAGGTAGGTAAACGTAAACCACTCATCTTTAGGGATAACGATCATAAGGTCCCGCTCTATCTTTTCGGGGTCGGTACTATCGCTGAGACCAAGGCGGTTGGAGAGCCGCTTAACATGCGTATCAACCGCTACCCCCTCAATAACTCCGAAGGCATTTCCTAGGACTACATTTGC
>DASQQM010000203.1:0-4806 GCA_035643475.1 Anaerolineae bacterium
ACAATATTCTCCTCGGGTACGGGTCCGAATCTTCGGCTATCATATGAATTAGGCCTGTTGTCACCCATAACGAAGACATTATCCTTCGGGACTACTTCAGGCCCCGAGTTATCAAAATCCCCGGGCATTACCTCGTAATCCTGCTTGGCCACCTTACCATTAATAATAAGTTTACCATTTACCACCCGGACGGTATCGCCCTCGACCGCAACCACTCTCTTGATAAAATCGCGGTCCTCGCCGGGTATTGGGGGAATGAAGACAACTACATCTCCCGGCTTCGGGGAGGTAAACTTGTAAATAAACTTACTAACAAGGACGCGGTCTTTAGGGACAAGTGTTGGCTCCATTGATTGAGATGGAATATAAAACGGCTGTACAACGAACCATTTTACAATAAAGGCTATTACAACAGCTGTTATTACTAGTACCGGCAATTCCCTTATAAACGATGCAAACGAGTCCTTCTCTCTTACCCCTGGCTCAGCATCGCTTAACTTGCCTTTTGCATCACTCGAGAAAGCGTCGAGCGCACCCTGCTCGGGATTCAGCTCAGACCCGTCATTATCGGCTACTTTTCTGCCTTCATCCGGTAAATAATTGCTCATCTAAACCAATACCATCAACATTAGTATCTCTTTTCTTTTATGCGAGCCTTCTTGCCAACTTTCTCCCTTAGATAATAAAGTTTTGATCGCCTTACCTTTCCCCTGGAGATAACCTCTACCTTAGCGATCTTTGGTGAGTGGAGGGGGAAAGTTCTTTCAACACCAACGCCGAAGGAAATCTTGCGGACGGTAAAAGTCTCCCGGAGCCCACCGTTTTGTTTCTTGATAACGGCCCCCTGGAACATCTGCGTTCTCTCGCGACCTGCCTCTACAACCTTATAATGCACCTTAACAGTATCGCCCGGTCCAAACCCGGGTATATCATCCCTAAGCTGTGCTCTTTCGATGCTTTCTATGCGATCCATCGTATCCTCCTTTTCGGCATAACATTCAAATTATAGCGAAACTATCCTTGTATATCAACCAGCCATTGAGAGAATTTAAATTTCGGTTCCGCCTGATGCGCTCCGCCCAGTGCAACCGCAGAGAAAGTTTACCACATTATTTGCTCGTGTTTAAGTCAAGTAATTTTCTCATCAATTCCACCTGGTTTTGAAAGCCGCAGCTCGGCTTCCTTTTTTACTTCCGCTTGTGCTTCTTCAAGGAGATTATTATCCTGGTCGCTAAGTTTTACCTTCTCTAAGAGGTCCGGCCTTCTCAACAATGTGGCTTTAAGCCGCTCTTTCCTTCGCCATTTTGCTATCTCGCCATGGTGACCGGAGAGTAACACCTCGGGAACACGCCAACCCATAAATACCGCCGGCCGCGTATAGTGAGGATACTCTAAAAGACCCTCCGTAAAGCTTTCCTCGGCGAGGGACTCCTCTCCACCGAGAACACCGGGTATCAGCCGTACGATCGCCTCAGTCAAGGCCATGGCGGGTATCTCCCCACCAGAGAGGATAAAATCACCTAGCGATACCTCATCCGTTGCTATATACTCATGAACTCTTTCATCGATGCCCTCGTAGCGGCCGCACAGCATGATTATGCGATCCTCACGGGCAAACTCTTCAACCAAACTCTGGTTAAGAGTTCGCCCACGCGGGGTAAACAGAACAATTCTCGACGTATCTCTTACGGATTCCAGATTATCAGACCCGCCAACAGCGAGAACGGCCCTATAAAATGGCTCTGGTTTCATGACCATACCGTACCCACCGCCGTAAGGGACATCATCCACCTGCCGGTGTTTATCTTCGGTCCACGTTCTCAAATCATGGACGTTGATATCGACCAGACTCTTCTCACGGGCAATTCGTATCATGCTCTCGCTGACGATGCCGTCAAATACTCTTGGAAATATAGTAATAATATCTATTCTCATAAGCCATTCAGTTATTTAAGCCGCACTTTTCTCTGCGATGTCTTTTGATGTGATGAGCTTGGCCCCATGCTCTTTCATATCCTCGAGCGCTCTTTCATCATCACCCGGGCTGACATTTATCCCTTTTATCGCATCGGTAATTACGTAAACATCAAGGCCATCCTTTAATGCGCCTATTACGGAATCATGGACGCAGTAATCAGTCGCAACGCCACCGACAAATATCCTGTTGATTCCTTTGGCCTTTAGCATATCACCGAAACGACTGATCTCATCAAAGGCGGTATACTGCTCCTTATCAGGGTCAAACCCTTTTCGCACGACCAAACTAATATTCGATTGATCGAGCTTCGGATGAAAGTTGGCGTCCTCTCTCATTTGCACGCAGTGCGGAGACCAGGGGCCCCCACGCTCTTTAAAGGATATGTGATTCGGTGGGTGCCAATCAGCTGAGGCTGCAACGACCCTGAATTTCTTCGTTAGCGGGTTGATAACATTAAAGATCTTGTCTCCCTCAGGCACTGCGAGGACGCCCCCTGGCATAAAGCAGATTTGTGGGTCTATCAGAACTAGCGCATCTTTTCTCGGATCTACCTCTACCACCACATTAATCACCTCTTAACAAGACAGTTTTTAATCAGGTATATTTATGCCCACTGAGCTCCTATTTTAAGACTGAAACGGCGTGAACCGACCTGCGCTGGATTAGTGGTGGTCACAATCGAACTACAACTGGATTACCAATAACTTAATTAATTATCGCACTTATAATGAGCAACGTTAATAGCTATATATGGGCTGCAGATAACTTTTCGCTCGGTATGCGGTATCCAGTCCAGTACACTAGCGGTTCTGGTGGGATTTATATATACCGAGAACAACGTTAAAAGCTGGGACAGCTTTCATGTATCGGTCGTATTCATGACCGAGATTTTCGAGACTGCACCTATCCTCCTCCTTGGAAGCTACGTAAAAAGCACCGCTTGCGAGCAATCCGAGTATAACAATGATCAGATTTGCCATCATCATGGCAGTACCGAGTGCCGCCAATATCCCCGCAAGGTGAATAGGGTGGCGGATTACACCATAAACACCCTGGGCTATAAACATCTGGGTACTTCCCCAGAACGATACCAGCTGGCTCATCTTCCTTCTAGATATAAAGGTACCGAATAGTAAAGCGACCGATATACATATTAATATCAGACCAATGACTTGCAGCGAAATATTAAGATTGGTGCTCATGTCGAGCCGCAGAAACTGACCTGCGTAGTTAGCTATTATAAACATCTGGGTTGACAGCACCCCTACGCCGGCAGCAAGAAGCGATTCTGAATAATGAGTCGCTATAACCGAACGGATGATCCGGTAGGATATGTATGACAAGAGCATTGAGAATGTGATTACCTCAAGCATTGGTAACGCCTTTATCGCTTTTCCAATGGGTCTCTCTATTATCTCATCAGGTATATAATACCAGTTTATGGATGAATCGAAAGGTGGCAACGACCATGAATAGTTTACCTGCTGTTTTCTTGTATCCCGTGCAAACTTCTTGCAACTTAGGTGATTTCAGTGAGGGCACATTACGACCGATAAGAAAATTAAGAACCTTGAAGTAGTAATCGAGCGCCAATACGAGGAAGATATCCGCCTCGTTATAAAGTCAATAGCAGCCCACGAAGTTACCGAAGAGGAATTCTACGAGGTGATTAAAGGCTTTGATAGACTCGATAAACTAATCAATGAATTAAAGAAGCAGAGGAGGCAGCACGATGGAATTCCACCCAATCGCTGACATATTCCCTATGATGGGGATGGATGAATTCCTTGAATTAAAGGAGGATATTGAGAAGAACGGTCTAAGAGAACCCATATGGACCTACCAGGGCAAGATTATCGATGGTAGAAATCGCTACCGTGCCTGCAAACTAGTGGGAGTAGAGCCGCAGTTTCGCGAATGGGACGGTAATGGGTCACTGGTTGCTTTTATATTATCGCTTAACCTGCATAGGAGACACCTAACACAATCACAGAAGGCGGTTATTGCATTAAACACCTTGCCGCTTCTGGAAGAGGAAGCAAAAAGGAGAATGCAAGCAGGGAAAAAGATAGACCCTAGCGAAGAAATGCACGAGGGTACCGGCAAAGCCAGTGAGCAAGCAGGTAAATTTCTCGGCGTGAGTTCGCGCTATATTGAGGAAGCGAAAAGAATACAGAAAACCGCACCCGACCTTCTCGACGATATAAGGGATGGAAAGAAAACACTTACCGAAGTTAAGAAGGAGGTTAAAAGGCGCGAGATTAATGGTAAAGCGCACAGAGACGAGAATGAATCAGCCGCTTATTTAACGATATCAGACAGCGAAAACATGGGCAATCTACATATACCATTAGAGAAGGGCTCGCGGTCTCACCGAGATATTTTGCAGCATATAGCGCATGAAATCGCCAGGCATGCAAACTTTATTCGTAACAATCCACTGAAGATAGGGTTATTGTGGCAAAATGAGGGGATTGGAGAATTACAGAGCCTTGACATCCCAGAAGTTACTAAGGCACTTAAAGCTATAGATAATACCAGAGAAGAAGCAGCTCACCTAGGAGAAGAAGTAGAAAGCTTGATAGATGAAGTAGAGCATTTAGCATCGGAAGCAGTAGAAAAGTTGTGTCAGTTGTACGAAGAGACGATAAAAGCAATTGAGAGGGCGGCCGAGTGTATACCTGATGCTAAAACTCCCAAGAGTAGTCTCGACCCAATCACTACCCCAGAGGAAGTATCGAAAATTAACGTCTCGCAGAAAAATCATGGCTATTGTGGTGTAGCGGGCTGTTGGAGCCCTTGTGATGATACTGGCTACTGTGATAGGC
>DASQQM010000204.1:0-2083 GCA_035643475.1 Anaerolineae bacterium
GCAATATGTGATTGAGTTGCAAAATCCCTGAGTCTACCAACTAAGTCGGCAGATCAAGTGCGGGCACATGTAGTTTAAAAAGAATCCCGCAGGGAAATACATAGGTACTTTCGGTGACTTTACTGTAAAGGGGTGGGACCATGTATCTCGATCAATGGGTTAAGGTGATATGGGGAAGTACTGTTGTGGGCACAAGTGTGCTCGGCTTCTTTAACCGGAGATGGCTGATCGTTACCTCCCTAATGGGGTTAAATATACTCCAGGAGGCATTTACCGGCTGGTGACCGGCGATGCCGATCCTTCGGGCACTGGGAGTGCCGGAAAGACATTATGTAGCAGAGGAAGGGACCAAAGAGAGAATCGCGGCCTAAATCTAATTATCTCTATGTCGTACCTTCCACAATGCAGTCTTACACTTGACTAATACTTTTATGTCAGCGAGGGCATGTCTGCCTAACAGTTCTCCTGGCTTCGACCAAAGCTAAGGGACAAGGCTGTAATTGGCTGGCAGACAGCAATGCTGAACTATACCCACGCCAGCGTACGCTGGCGTGGGTATACCTAGAGATCCCACATACCTCTCTGTAGCAGCAAGATGCTTGTTTACTAATATAAGCACGTGAGCACTTGCTTTCTATAGAAATCTCCCGCTGCCTCGTAATAAGAACGTAACTAGAAAGAAACTTAGAATTCACTCCCAAGTAATCGTTACGAAATATCCGTGGCCTAATATCAATCTAAAGATGCAAGGCGAGTTCAATCGTAGGAGGTGAAACGTTAAAGCGATATGCCTTGTATCTCTTAAGAATGGAAAGGAGGCCAAAAAATGTTTAAAAAGATTAGCAGTCTGCTTTTATTAATTTTGATCTTTACGATTCTTTTTAGCTCAGTTGCGTTGGCAGCCGATGAGCCCTCAACGGTGCAAATACAGCTAGATACTATTTGGACCATCATCGCTGCCTTCCTCGTATTTTTCATGCAGGCAGGATTTGCCCTCTTGGAGAGCGGTCTCACCAGGGCTAAAAACGCTGGCAATATTTTGATGAAAAACATGCTTGATTTCGGTATTGCTTCGATCGCCTACTGGGTGGTTGGCTTTGCCCTTATGTTCGGCACCGGTACTGCGCTCTACGGGGCTAGCGGCTGGTTTGTCAACGTCGCCTCGGATCAGGTGGATAAGGTCTTCGCATCGTTGTCCTGGACAAGCGTGCCGCTCATGGCAAAGTGGCTTTTCCAAATGGTCTTTGCCGGAACTGCGGCGACTATCGTATCAGGAGCCATGGCAGAACGAACCAAGTTCTCGTCATACCTGATCTACAGCGCTATCATCACCGGATTTATCTATCCGATCGTTGGTCACTGGATATGGGGTGGCGGCTGGCTGGGCAGTATGGGATTTCAGGACTTTGCCGGCTCGACCGTTGTCCATAGCGTCGGTGGCTGGGCGGCTCTCGCGGGCGTTTTGATTCTCGGTCCACGCCTCGGGAAGTACGGCAAGAATGGTGAGGTAAATCCAATTCCGGGGCACAGTATGCCCCTGGCTATCCTTGGCGTCTTTGTACTGTGGTTTGGCTGGTTTGGTTTCAATCCCGGCAGCACCATGGGTGCCGCAGGACTTACCTTCCCTGAAATAGCCGTTGTAACCAACCTGGCAGCAGCTGCAGCTGCAATCACTGGAATGATTACCGCATGGGTAGTAGTTGGGAAGCCTGATGTTTCGCTTACCGGTGGAGCGGCTATCGCCGGCCTCGTGGCCATTACCGCTCCCTCGGGTTTTGTTGAGAACTGGGCTGCGGTCGCAATCGGGGCACTGGCCGGATCGATATACGTATTCTCAGTTCTTTTCTTCGATAGAATAAAAATTGATGACCCCGTTGGCGCCATCTCTGCGCACGGCGTGCTGGGCGTCTTCGGCACCCTATCCTGCGGCATATTCACATCGCCGCGCCTGGCCGAGGTTACCGGCGTCGGGAAGGCCGGTCTCATTTATACCGGCAAGTTCGATCAACTTTTCACTCAAGGTATCGGTGCTATTGCAACCTTTGGCTTTGTTTTTACCGCCTCGCTGGCTCTCTTTTACGCG
>DASQQM010000205.1:0-5591 GCA_035643475.1 Anaerolineae bacterium
CCGTGCAGCGACGGCTTGTGCATACAATGCCTGGTATGGCCAGCTCGAAGGAACCTCACCAAGGCCATAGAGGTAATAGGGCTCAAATTGAATGGAGTTTACCAGGTAGAGGGAGGCCGAACCGGTGGAGTAGATAAAGATGCTCCCCTCATACGAATGGTACCTGCTGCCGCTCGCATTATAGACAGTGAGGGCGCCAGCCGTATTAGAAACAATTACGGGCCCCGCTAGGTTATCCGCCCCTACCGTTCCATCTGGCTTAATAAGCCTCAGGAGGCCGGTCGATGTCGGGACTATCGCCCACTTTCCAGTTGCACCTCTGTAGGCATAGGTGCCATCCGGCTTGATGAAGTTGAAGACCGTGGAATTCTCGCCTTCGACATAAGCTTTAGAGAGGTTAGAGCTCCCGAAGAGCCTTACCCTTACGGTGCCGGGTACGCTGTAGTTGCCTGTTACCCGAGTCCCCTGAAAGTAGTGACCCAGTATCTGCTGGTAGGTCTGCCCACTATCGGCCCTTCCCCGTGCACCCCACTGGCACATCCCTATGCCGTGACCATACCCGTAGCCCTTAAATGTATACGTATCGACGGCAAGACCAGGGGCTGTACCGACTAGTATGAATGAAATAATCAATATTATGGCGAAAGCATATTTCCACATAACGGAGCGACTCCATGAACGATTACAATTATTTTACACTGTTATTCTCTAAATCGGTTATCTTTAGGAGTACTTTATAGGCTATTTCTTGATTATCGTTTCGTATCTTGCAAGGGGTTTGCTAACATCCGAGTGCCCGGTGATGGTCTCAACCACTTTACCCTCGACCAGAATCTGAACCTTTTGGATGCTCTTAAACTCGGTGAGGGTATCAACAATCGATGATATCGTCATAAGCTCTCCGGTGCTTCCGCCCCAGTGCTTATCGATCAGTTCGTGTGAGAAGTTTACGTAGGCAATATGCTGGTTGATATCGACATCCAGGATTTTCGTCTCGGACGGAATAGTCGCGTGGTGTCCCCTCTCCGCTGGCCCCTTAACCAACTCTTCCAAAGCAGCCCTTGCTACGGCCGCGGTCTCCTCGATGCTGCGGTTCTCCGGTACCAGGTACTCGGCCTGGTCATCGCTGAAGTAGAGAGTTACGCTGATGCTCTTTGCTACTCTCTCTGGCGTACTGGTGGTACTTTCTGATACGGCGTTGTCCACCTTCTTTACGTCTCTCGCCGTCGCGGTGTATTTGTGCACATCGTTGGCAGAGGTAACCGGCTTGCCTCTCTCCTCACAGCCGATTACAGCTATCGCGAATAAAGAAACCAAAGCTATGACTAATAGTGCCTTAATGGTCGTCTTCACCGGAATCCTTTCACTCGATTTTACCGCTATCTCTTGATTATAGTATAAAAAAAGCCAGTTGGCACCTTCTTAATGGTGCTGCAGTAACCAGTGTTGCAGTATGCGTAAGCACGAGGTGTGGCACTGCAGCACGGGTAACTCCTACGTGCCTACTGCAAGTAACTAAGGTACTTAATGATGCCGTTACGGATCCCCTGGGCTTCCTTCTGTCGGAAGCTGTCAGTTGCAAGAAGTGCTGCCTCATTAGGGTTGCTCAAAAACGCAGCCTCGCACAATACCGCGGGCATCACCGTCTCCCTTAGGACAGCGAAGTCGGCACTATGAATGCCGTCATCCTTTCCCGACACGCCGGCCCAACCGAGGGCTTTAACCAATTCTTCCTGGACTATCTTTGCCAACAGAGCCCCGTCTTGCGAAGTGGGATAGTAATAGACCGATGTGCCTACAGCCGCCGTCGATAGGGTAGAGTTGTGGTGTATACTCACAAATATGTCCGCATTGGCATTATTGGCTATCGTGGCCCTCTGGCTCAGTCCAACGTACACATCAGTTGAGCGAGTCATCACCACTTCGAAGCTGGCTGCTTTGAGCAGGTCCCGCAACTTGAGCGCCACCGCTAAATTAACATCCTTCTCCTTTAAGCCGTTGCTCGGCGCTACTGCACCCGAGTCGTTGCCGCCATGGCCGGCGTCAACGGCAATGATGATCCTCCCGTCGTCAGCTGTCTGAGTGCTCTCTGCTGATGGGATCGCCCCGGGATTTAGCATCTTATAGAGCGTCACCGCAGTCTGTGCCCTCGTCGCCTGCTCCGCGGGGCAGAACGTCCCATCAGGATAACCGTTCACTATACCGCAAAAGACCATGGTTTCGATATCGCAAAATGCCCAATATCGGGACGACACATCGCTGAATGTGGGGTTTGTTGGTGTAAATGCTGGCGTCCCAGTAGCCAGAAATAGCATCCGCGCCAGCTCGGCCCTGGTAATCGGCCGGTCAGGCCGGAACGTGCCATCTGGATAGCCACTTACGATGCCGGCAGCTGCGCTCGCCATTATGTAATCGGTTCCCCAATAACCGGATGGGACATCACTAAATGAGATGCTGACTGTAGTTTCGGATGTCAACGGAAAGCCTTTTGCAGCAGCAAGCAATTTTGCCATCTGCGCTCGCGTCACCGGCTCATTTGGACGGAACTTGCCATCTGCAAACCCTGATATAATACCCTTGGAAGCAAGCGAATTTACAGCCGTATAGTAATACGCGGAGCTCGGTACATCGCTGAAAGCGGCGTACGTGGGGAGAGCGAAAACTACGCTAATAAAGAGCGTGAGTATTAATGCTACTAGCCCTCTTCTTACCATTATTAAACCCCCTGGTACAATTGGACCATCGATATTACTACAAACCTACGTGCGTTAGTTATTCGTTAATTACCTATCGTCATCTTTGGTAGAACCTTTAGGCGGAAATTCGATACTGTTACTCTTATGCTATTTTACCTAAAGCGGCTGTTTTATAATCACCTGAAACAATATTAGGTATGTGGATTAGCACTCCATCACACAGTACTTGACCTATAAGATATTAGAAATTAGATCGAGCAATAGAACAATGGATCGCAATGGAACAGGCTTCCATAATACATAACCAATTCATTTTCCATTTTCTATCTTCTTATATCTATTGCTCGATTGTTCCATTGCTCTGTACAGCGTCACAGACGCTGTACAGAGCACATACCTACCTAGTTTAGCACTCACCGGTTGCATTGCCAACCGCAAACGAGTATCTTATTCTGATGAAGGTACTACACGTAAATAATGTCGCAAATGTTCCGGATGGCCTGGTTAAGGGATTAAGAAAAATCGGCGTAGATGCCACGCTCTACCAACCGTACACGGGGATTAATAAACCCGGGAGGCTCAGCAAATTACAGGTCGTCACGAACAGGATAGCGGATGCCCGGGCCCTTGCGGCACAGATAAGCAGGGAACAATACGATATCGTTCACATACACTACGCCTACTTTGGAATGCTCGGTGTGCTCGGCGGCTATCCCTACTGGTTGCATTGCCATGGCACCGATATCCGCCGGAACCTCTATCACCATGCTTACAGGAAAATAACGACGATGAGCCTGGACCGGGCCGACCGGGTGCTCTACTCAACCCCTGATCTTAAACCCCATGCCGAGAAAGCGCGGGCAGATGCGGTTTTTCTTCCCAACCCTATACGTACAGAGATGTTTGAGCCGAAGGGCTTTGAGGGAACGGAAGATAAGATCCTCCTGATCAGTCGCATCGATAGAGTCAAGGGCGTGGATGTCGCATTTAGTGCGCTTGAGAAGCTAAAGAAAAATAACCCTACCCTGCAGATTGATGCATTTGCCTGGGGGCCTGATCTGGAGAGATTCAAGGGATGCGGTTTTGTAAACTTCCTGCCCAAGGTACCCTATGAAGATATCGCCAGCCTACTACCCAATTATCGCATTATCATCGGGCAGTTTGAGCTCGGCATAATGGGAATGTCAGAGATGGAGGCAATGGCATGCGCACGGCCAGTTGTCTGCCACTTTGAATACCAGGATTGGTACGCTGAGGCACCACCCTTGGTGCTGGCGAGAGATGAGGATGAGATCATCATGCGCGTTGAGGAACTGCTCGCGAACCTAAAACTCTGCGAGGAGGTCGGCTTTGCCGGGAGAGAATGGGTCGTAAAATACCATGATTATATCTCGGTCGCTGAGAGATTGGCAAGGCTGTATGAGGCTCACCGGCCCTGATACTGGCTTATGGTCTTCCGTTCATCGGTCATCTTGCTATAGTCTCTGCCGACGATAACCAGGACATCGGCCTTACCCAGGCTACTATCCTCGGTCTCTACGCTTCCAAAACCGAGCTGCGCCTGCACCCGCTGGGCAATTTCAGTCTTCTCTTCTGATGCTAGAATCTTGGTCTCGTCGTAGGTAAAGCTCTCTGCATTTCCAACCCTCACGACCTTGAAGTTCAGATCCTTGAGTTTACCGGCCATTTTCATGGCCATTCCCGCCATACCACTCCCGTTTTTGATGGCTATATTGATGCTTTCGTTCCGCTTCTCTTCGGCGGTGAGTTCAAGCGGCATGTCATTTTTAATGCGATCGAGCATCCACGCCACCTTATCCTCATCGGCGATAACATAGCTTATCCCATCTATCGTCTTCGGCTCCCCAGGAAGCGTTACCATATGAAGATTTTCTCGCCCGATGGACTCCATCTGCTGCCCATAGCGGATCATCTCTGTGATTCCGAGACGGGAGTCGGTACTAACGTTGTGCGATGCAATATTGACAAGTTTCGGTATCTTTAGAACGCCCCCTATGCTCATCATCTTATCCATAACTGCCCTTAGAAACTGCTGCTGTCTACCAATTCTGCCAAAATCGTCGTCAACATGGCGGATTCGCACGTAGTTTAGAGCTTCTTTACCATCAAAATGATGCATACCAGGGTCTAACTTAATGCGCTCTCCACCGAATTTATCTCGTATTCTTTTCTCGACATTGATATCGATCCCCCCTAACGCATCGACAACCTCCTTAAACCCCTGAAAATCGATTACCGCATAGTGGTTGACATCAAAACCGGTGAACTCCTGAACGGTTTCCGCCATTAGCTTGACGCCACCGTACTGGTATGCAGCATTTATCTTCGTCGTGCCTCTTCCGGGAACCCTAACCCTGGTGTCCCGAGGGATCGATATGAGGTAGGCTATCTTCTTCTGGGGGTTTACCCTCAGAATCATTATGGTGTCGGACCGTCCCACATCATCCGTGCCCCTGGTGTCGCTTCCCAGAAGCAAGAACGTGACCGGCTCATTCTTAGTGGGTTGGGTAAAGGTAGTGTCTTCATCGGCGCTTGCTGCCTGGTCTGGGTGGTGAATCCGCTCCTCGAGAATCCGGGAGTAGATGAACCCTGTAGCACCCAGAAACAGCGTTATCATAAGCGACCAGAGAAAAAATACGCGTATGTATCCAGTTTTTCGTCGTTTCTTGACTGCGTGCTTGCCGGTGTACAAAACGTCCCTCCGTTAAAGAATCTAAACGCAAGGTTACCATAAAAACCGATTTGGTCTCAAATGGTCTCGTATATATAATTTCCAAATTAGGTGTTGCGAAAACGGGGCCGTCGGCAATATTGGTAATCTTCAATGCACTTTTTAGGACGCATTATCTTACCGGGTTATGACAAGAAGCTACG
>DASQQM010000206.1:0-5693 GCA_035643475.1 Anaerolineae bacterium
GTTGCGGTCGACTCGTAGCCGCCTCCTGGTGACTCCCAGCGGGCCGTGGATGATGTAGATATCATAGCGGTCGGCTCTAAGGGCGTTTAACGCACCGGTGAGCTCATAAAGCAGAAGCAGTGCGCTTATGTAATCTTGATCCGTTCCATAGCCGCCAGCCCGGAGCCTGTTTACCATAAAGTCGCTGTGATTGAACTTCTCACGGTTCTCTGAAGTGTCACCGATTACTACCGAGTACGTAACTGTGCGCATTAAAAAAGGCGTGGCCGTGCCGATCAATCCCCGGCCAAGCCCGCCATCGATGGTGCCGGTTTTGCGCCCCACGAGGGATCGCAAAATATCTTCGGTTTTTCGCACCGGCTCTGCCCCATCAAGGACGTCTTGCTTGCTGATAGTCCCAGCCTCAATTACCTCTTTGATCTTTCCGGCGAGGTTATCGGTCTCTACAAGATAGTGTTCTTTGACATCTTGTGCGATTACCTGGGCATTTAGGAGCAGTGCCTTGAATACATCCGGATATTTGCGGATGTTAAGAAGCCTTATAGGTGCTTAGTCGATACTCTTGGCGACATAAAACTCACCTCTGTACGGTGAGTTTTACCCCCATTTACAGCATTTGCAACAATGCGCAACCGCCAGATTTAACCCACCCTACCCACCGGGAGTATCGGACACGGTAAAGGACGGGATGTGCGGGGGGTCTTCTAGGAAGGGATCGCTGAGAGCACGGTACTGTCGCTGAAAGGTTGTAGATACACAAATTTTTACTGACCATGCACGGGTTTACACAGGGCTTAATAGTTGCGACCATTGTGGGTGGCGTAATGGTTAAAGTTATGTCCATATGGTTACGATATTAACCATATGGACAATATATTAACCACATGGTATTCTTAGTAGTAAGGTGGAGGCTAGCTATGAAAATAAATCGACCATTAGATCAACTATTTGCAAATGAAGCGAGGGTTCAGATTCTTTGAACCTTGTTTAGGTTCCCAGGCGAATTTACCGGTAGGCATATCGCGAGATTAAGTCGCCTTCCCCATGCAACCGCTAGGCTCAACCTAAAGGCGCTTGAGGAAAGCGATATCCTTAATGTAAAGCACGCTGGGAGAAGTAAGCTGTATTCTCTCAACACAAACAATATTTTATATAAACCGCTCACCGATTTATTTGAGGCAGAGCAGTCGGTAATGCGAGAACTTGAGAATAGGATTGTTAGCGCATTGCTGAGCAATGATACGATAAAGGATGCGCTCTCACATGTGTCCATCTATGGAAGTATCGCTCAGGGTAATGAGAGACCGGATAGCGATATCGATGTGTTCCTCGCGTTCAAACACGAGATCGATGAATCAAAGCTGGATCAAGTGCTTCTGCCTTTAGAGGATGAGATATCCGCTAGCTTTGGCAATCAGCTCCACGTAATGACAATTACATGCAAGACGAGCGATAACAGGTGGCGCGATTTGCTTAAGCCCGCCTTCCTGCAGGAGCTATCCAACAACGGAAAGCTTCTATATGGAGATAGTATCGAGGAGGTTTTGGCAGCGTGCCAAGAGAAGCAAAAACAGTTGCAACACACCCAGGAGAAGAAGGTTTAGTGCAATCTCAAGCTGTGATGCACTGACGGCTAAACTCCTCGGCTGCAGGCATAGGGGCGAAAACCACATAGGGGTGGTTGATCTTCTTAAGAAGTTGCCATTGCAAAATAAAACAGAGCTGAATAACCGAATCAGGCAAGTCAAAGAAATCTTAATGCGAAAGACGCAGGCAGAATATGAGAGCAAGCCGATGCGGAAAGCTGATGCGGAAACGATGCTCATCCAATCCTCGAGAACTTATAAATGGGCTAAGGACTTGATTGAATCATAAGGGCCAGGGGACATAGTATTCATATTGCCATCTGCTACATCCGGTGTAGCCCCGGATGTAGCACTCAAGTATAATAACAGTGATTGTTATTATACTTTATCGCGATAAAGTGTAATAAATTTAAAATCATCGAGCTCACAGCCCAAAAATATTTTACACATCAAGGTCTTTAAAAGCGTCTATTTTACTTATCTTCGACTGCAGTGGCGTCCGGTACCATTCTTGAAAGATTGCGAGAAAGTCGTTAGTTTGCACACTTTCAAGGACGGTATTTGCTCTAAGGTTATACCAACAAAGCTCAAGATTTAGCTCTTGCTTAGGCTCTTAATAAATTCGTTAAATATTGACCCGACAAAGACCTTAAACTGCTCATCATTCATCTCAGTATAAGCCCAAATCGGTTTTTGGCTTAGTACTAAATCTGTACCCTGGTGACTGCTAGAAAAGTATTTGGACAAGTTCCCTTTTAGGGTTTTGAGCCAATTATCAGGATACGAGCTTGCCAGTGCAGTTACTTCAGATGCCACGTCTATTCGAGAGTTTGAATAATCGAAGCTTAAGATGTCGAAAATATAGTAGAGATCCTTTGCTCTTTTATGAACGCTATTTCTTCTGGGGAATACCAGTCCCTTGTTATAAACAAAAGCAGCCGGTGTTGGCACATTTACCCTTAAATCCACTAACGCGCCATCAATCAAAAAATCATTTATGGTGACTGCGGTTTGATTCTCATGAAGGATACTTGTATAGCGTAGCGCCTGTGCACTTAATCCACTCTGTACCAGTACAGCAATATCTTCCCGTGAGCCCCTGAGATGAGTTAAGAACTCAAGCTGAAGCTCAATGCCATCGATCTCCCCCTCATAGGCAGTCATAAGCGGAGAATCTGGTGAACTTGGGATTGGCTTAAACCCTAATGCGGACAGCACAGCATCGATTGTTTTACCACCTGAGATTTGCAGCCTTTCAGGAACAACGATATCGATATCCTCTGTTTTAATCGGCTCATTGCCTTCTTGGGAGAATAAGTATCGATGGTAAAGATATGGAGCCCATCCGCCCGCAACAACGATATTGGGTAGATAACCCCTAAGCTCATAAACAAGTCTGTTAAATGCAGGCCTCAACTCATCTGACATGCGACCTCTTCTCAGATATTTGTTCTGAAATCTTAGCTAACTTCTTTCGATACAAATGCTCAGCCTGTTCAAGACCACGCAGCGGATAGTTATAGAGGTCGATATAGAGCTGCAAGTCTGACACGACCCAGATACCGTCTACTTTTCTTTTGCCGTAAAAAACGGACTGTCGATAATAAGGGTCCAGAATAACTACGTTTTGGCCTTTACCAACGCCTTGCAGGTTAAGAAGATTAACGAGCTTCTCGTGGGCAACCTGATTCTTGATGTATACATGTATAAGGTCAAATTCTGCATGCGGCGCGACAAGATGCGCACCAGCCTGCAACGCCAACGCATAATCAACTACTTCAAGCTGGTCAATATTCTTTAATCGCCCTATTATTTCTTTTGCGCTAGTTGCCATACAGAAATATTTATATTCCTGATTTTTGCGATAGCTATACGAGTAAACCCAGTCATCAAGGATTGATCTAGCATTCATCAGGCGCAGGCCATCTTCATCCTTCGAGATGTACCCACGTTGCTTCATCGTATTGGTTATCTTCGAGACAAACCCCGGCGTAACACCTATAGCATCTGCAAGCTCATGAACGCGCCATCTCTTTTCCGGTTGCTCAAACATTGCCCTTAAGACAAGCGAGGCTTTATCCGCAAATGGATCTCTATCATTCCGCTTCTCTGGGAATTTACTAGCATGACCGTCGGCATCTATGTATAAACCGTCAAATTCGATCCACTTGTTGCCAGAGAGATCAGCGAAAAAGACGCGGTTCTCGCGCAGTATTCCGCGAGCTTGCGGACCAATATGGGGCGCAACAAACATGGGCAATGCATTCGCTGCCTCAGCATACTTCTTTAACTGACTCACTACCTGACTTACCGTACCAGGCCTACCGTTAGCTTTAAACTCAATAATAACGGGTGTCGATTTGCCACCAAACTTAAGTTCGGCCAGCATATCTGGTTGATAGTGGCTCTGAAGGAAATTGGGGAGCATCTCCTGTGACACCGATAATTTAGCCTTATCAGTTACAAGAATCTCTGTGATTTTTTTTAGAAATAAATCTCGAATACCAGCTTCGTTCATGGAAACCGCCCTTATTAACCCTATATATCCTATTATCGGCATGTTTCCCAATTGGGAAACACTTTTATATTAGGAAACATAAAACATTTTGTAAATCCCTAACCGTGGAATTAAAGTGGTTGTTTTATGGATTTATCGAAGTTTCCCTAACAAAGGTCAACTTATTAGATCACCATTCCCTAAAGGCGATGTTAAAACGATGTTCCAGTACCGTTCTGGAAAGCTTATAAGCGTGGTCTTTCCTGCACCGGGTTTCCCCGTAATAAGGATGTTTTTAGCCTTCATTCTTTGATTGTATAACAACCGTAACTCGTGGATAATAACCGCGCAATAGAGTCATTCCCCATTTGTTCCAATTACTTCACTAGCCAGGATTGAATGTGTTTGATTGCGCTCTATTGAAATATTTTGGGAACATCCCTATTGCGTCCAATATTACCGCTTTAGAGCGCGTATGGCAGGCACTCAAAAAATGGGTAACAATAGTAGTTAATAAACTGTTTCCATGAGGGGTGAGCTATCTTATGACCGATAGGCAAACCGTCGATGAGTTTCTGGCCCAACCTGCGCTGGCAGTTGTTGGTGTCTCCAGAAGTGGAAAAAAGTTTGGCAATGCCGCCTATAAAGAGCTTAAGGCCAAGGGGTACCGGGTGTATCCGGTGCACCCGCAGGCCGATGCCATTGAGGGCGACAAATGCTACAAAAAGCTTGGCGATTTACCGGAGGCAGTAGGCGGCGTACTGACCGTGGTTCCACCGCAACAGACTGAGCATGTAGTGCGAGATGCAGCATTGGTAGGGATTAAGCGTGTGTGGATGCAGCAAGGGGCAGAATCCCAAGAAGCAATCCGTTTCTGTGAGGAAAATGGAATTGCTCACGTTGAAGGGCTGTGTATCCTGATGTTTGCACAGCCAACGGCCTTACCCCACAAACTACACAGGTTTATTTGGGGCTTGATCGGAAAGCTTCCGAAGTAACGAATGTACTGAAAGAATGGCCTGGCAGTGCCCACAAGGCGGCAATATCGCCACTATCGCAGACCGCCAGAGCAGCAAGTGATCCGGTGGACCGTGTTGCCTACTTGACCCTGGTTGCGGTCGACTCATATCCGCCACCTGGATACACCCAGCGGCCGGTAAGGGTGTTGCCGTCGTCACTAAGCGTGCCCCTGTAATATGCCGGGGAGCCCTTCTCTCCGCCCCAAACCGTGAGGGTATTGCCCTCTAGCTCATACACGTAGTCGAGGGTATTGCCCAAATTGTCGTAGAAGCGCGATTTTATCTCCTCGCTTGGCTCCTCTCCAAATTTCCGTTCATGTCCGATGATCTCAATGCCCTTGATCTTCTGCCCGTACTGCTCGAAATCAACGTGCTGGATAAGGAAAAAGCCGCCTTCCATCCACTCGTAGGTACCCTGCCCTTGTGCGCCTCCGGATATTTTCCACGTGCCGACCAATCTATCCAGACTCTTGAGATCGGGATTTGGCGTGGGCGGCCCTGGCTGGGCTTCTGGCTCTGGCGATATAGAAGGATTCTGTGCCATATAGTTTGCCTCCTTTAGCTGATAGATGCTCGTTGGTAGTATACCCA
>DASQQM010000207.1:0-11452 GCA_035643475.1 Anaerolineae bacterium
CTGAGATCATCTTCGCCCAGCTCGTCGATGGCTACCGTAAACGCACGCGCCTGGGCAATGAGTTGCTTGGTAAAGTTTTCAGTATAGAAGAAAGCGATAGATGACCGTAGAATTAAGCCCGTCACCATGAACGTGACTATCGCAAGCAGGGTATAACTTACGACAAGTTTTCTCCCTATTCGCATGCAACCTTCTCCCCGGCCTGGAATTTATAGCCGAGGCCATGGACCGTTTGAATGTAGGAGAAATTAGAGTGCTCTTCTATCTTGTTGCGAATTCGCCGTATGTGAACATCTATCGTGCGGCTGGACGAATAGAATTCCGAACCCCACACTCTCTCTGCCAGGTCTTGGCGGGTAAACAGCAAATCCGGTTCAGATGCGAGAACGGTGAGGAGTTGGAACTCCTTCAAGCGAAGATGAACCTCTTTTCCAGCGACCTCGACGGTGTGTTTTGTAAGGTCGAGCCTGAGATCTCCTATTTCTAGGATGGGTGGTCCGCCGACCTTCTTGAGGGTGCGCTTCAGGTTTGCTCGTATACGGGCGATAAGCTCCTCTATACTGAACGGCTTTGTTATGTAATCATCGGCGCCGATGCTAAATCCTTTGAGCTTGCTCCGCTGGTCTTCGAGGGCGGTGATCATGATGATGGGCACATTGTCGTCTACTTTACGAATCTTTCCGCACACCTCGAAACCGTCCATCTCCGGGAGGAGCAGGTCGAGCAGTATGAGATCGGGACCGTTCTCCTTCAACTTTACCAATCCCTGAGCTCCATCTTCGGCTGTGGACACGTTAAAACCGGCGCCCTTTAGACTATATTCCAGGGTTTCTCGTATTAACGGGTCGTCTTCGATCACAAGAATCTGAATCATGAGTTACCTTACTTCCCCCTTTGTGTATACAGTAAGGTACTTTTATAGATTTTACAATCACCTTATTCCGTTGTTGTCTTTGCGCGATTTTCCATATGATCTTCAGCCAACGCCCCAAGCCTTGGCAGTATGCTGAACCCTCGGTAATAGGATGTATAGTTTTAACGACGTGTCACGCGGCGCTACACTATATTACTGCATGAGCGAGTATAGTAACCAGAAGCCAGGACAAAGGAGTGCCTATTTCTCAATCCTAGAGTTAGCTTCGCATTAACTCGAGCTCTGCATCTTGGAGACGGAAACGCTCAGTCTTGGTTTCCCAGGTGAATTACCGCATGTAGTAAGGACTATGGATTGGGATCGCCAATGGTGAGCTTGAGTAATCTTCGGTAGAGGACCGTTTAATTTATTGCCATAGTTGTTGCTAAAGGAAGCCGTTGCGAATGCCATAGTAGTTACCTTAAACGACAGCAAAGGGAATTTCCCGCCCCCTCGCCACCCGGTCGACCGATTCTTGGCTTTATGCCGATCTTCCACCGAGTGGCCCTTAGTAAAAGTATTGCATTTATCTGGGGGGAATTGGTTAAAAATGGATTTAATATTTGTAAAATATTTATTAAATCCCCTTCTTTGCGCTCACCGACCCAGGCGCAGCTTATCGGCAAAATACGGTGGCAGTCCGCTCTCCATAATTGCGGTCGCCACCTTTTTCACATCGTATGGCAGTCGCACGAACTCCACGGTTACGCCGCGCGCCCGTATGTTAACCATGGCGACGCATGTTCTTGTGTCGCCATCCTTTGGTTTGCCGACGCTGCCCACGTTGATGAACACCCTACCGCTCACATCTTTTCGATAGGGGATGTGCGTGTGGGCGTAGATCAATACGTCGGCGTCGGTGCGGGCTGCCATCTCGTCGAAGAACCTACTGGGCCGCCCTTCGTACCAGTACAGATTGTTCTTAAGAGGTGAGGCATGAAACAGCGTGACTTTCTTGCCATAAAGGAAGAGCGAGAGTTCACGGGGAAGAGACCGCATATACTCCTTGCTTTTCTCCGAGGCGTGCTCCTTGGTCCATTCGAAGGAGCGCTGGGCCATCTCCGCCTGCAGGTCGTCTTCATACCTGCACCCGCAGTGCTCCTTAGCGAGCGCTACCGCCTCGTCATAGTTTCCTTGCACGCCCTCGATCTGGTGCTCGACCAAAAACTCGACCACCTCGTTGACGAATGGAGCGTAGCCTCCTAGGTCCCCGAGATGAAAGACTTTTAACGTGCCGCGCTCGATCCCGGCCGCATAGGCGACTTTAAGCGCCTCGATGTTGCCGTGAATATCTCCCAGTAGCGCAAGCTTCACTGTTTCGATGCCTCCCGTTGCTGCCCTACGGTTCCTGCCGCCCGGCTGTCACCCGCGTGTCTTCCAGAGAGCAGGACGCGTCTGGCCGTAGTTATTACTCAGCATATACCCTGCCGGCATGTAGTTCGATGCGCACTTTCACGAGTGTTAACAACAATTTAACCAATTAAACAATTTATTTACCAACTATTTACATTAATGCAACCACTTCGCTGAAGAAGCGTTCTATCCTCAAGTTAAATGGGGTTGCAAGAACCCCACCGATCGGTGGCAGCTTGATGCATAAGGAGAAACCGTGCTAGGTAAGCGAAAAGCACATTTGCTTAGGTGTGATTTAGAAGGTGATGCTTTGTATATGCAACAGGAAGCATTGGGCTTACAGCAAGAGATCGAAAACAAGCTGGTCAGTAGAATTAAAGTCAACTTTGAGATGATGGAGGTAGCTAAATGATTTTACCGGTAAAAGAGGCCTTTGATCCTGTATTTGATGCGCAACAGGTTTTTCGCTTGCTTTTAGATTGCATGGCTAGGCCTGGCAAGATCAATTACTTGCCAGATATTAAAATTTTTGTTGGCAAAGGAACTAGCTTTCTCTACCTTATCGCCAGAACGCTACTTGATACCGAGGTCTCTTTCGCTTTTATAGACACGGCCAAGACGGGACTCGATAAAGAAATTATGCGCTGTACTGGGTCACGGCTGGTCGATGTAGAGAGGGCAGACTTCATTCTGTGTGATGGTCGAATAAGGCAATCCGATTTATACCTTGCCAATATAGGGACCCTGGAATTTCCGGATAGAGCAGCTACGGTTGTCATGAAAGTTAGCCAGTTACTCGAGCAGAGACCGCAGGTTCCCTGGGAGCTGTTTAAGGTCGATCTGACTGGGCCAGGCATCGACGGTAGCAAAAGTATCTGGCTTGATGGCATACACAAGGACAATCTAGACTGGCTGTCCCTGCAGAACCAAAACTATCCGTTGGGCGTTGATACTGTATTGGTTGATATAGAGGGTAGAGTAGCCTGCATGCCGAGAAGAAGTGAGTTGAAGTGGGAGGTGGATACCAGGCAGCAAGGCTAATACAGAAATCGATCGTATCACACGTAAGAATGGGTTGGCTATCAAAGGGAGTGGAGAGATATGGCTATTAAAGGGTTTGGAATCAATGCCGATGCAAGTAGACTTGATGGTGACCTTGATTTATTGAGGCGAGACCTTCGGTTCTTCGAGGAGGTTGGCTTCGAATACGTGGAAATACCGGTGCATGGAGTAGATGCGATTCGCAATGGCCAGCTCGTTACCCGGCGAGTTCAGGAAGTAAACCAGCTGCTCAAGAGATTTCCCTTCTGTTATACAGTGCATGCCCCCAATCCCTTAAACCTCATGAATCTCGAGGAGCTAAACATGCACAAAAAGATGTTGCTGAGTAGCATCCAGTTTGCATATGCCATAGGATCGGAAACCTTGGTCTACCACTGTGGGCGATATGTAGCCGAAGAAGAGTTTTTATTGCCTAATCAACCACGAGCTATCACTTATGAGATGATGGACACGTTAAAGCAAGTAGAGCTCGAAATATTGCAAGAATTGGCCGATTATGCAGCTGGCCTTGGCATTAATATTTGTATCGAAAACGCTCGGCCATATTTAGATGGAAGCCCCTATTGTTATGGTGAGTTCTTAGATCAGCTAGTAGAGCAAGTGAAGAGGATAAATAAGAGTAATGTCGGCATAAATCTTGATTTAGGTCATGCATATTTAGCTTCACAATTTTATTGCTTCGATTTCGTAGACGCAATAGAGTCGGTTGGTCCGCTGGTGAGGCATATGCACGTTCACGATAATTTTGGAAAGCTCAACTCATCCTTCGAAAGAGAACAGCCTGAAATGGTAGCTGCAGGTCGGGGTGATTGTCACATGCCCATTGGTTGGGGATATATCCCATTTAAAAAAGCTATAGCTGCCTTACGCAATTATAGCGGAGTATTTATGCTTGAATTACGGCCACGATATATGCAATATTGCGATGAGGCCTTAGCTCAGGCCAAAGAATTGGCGCTCCAAGCAGGATGGATTGAGTATCCTATTGAGGATCGCATTAAAGTATAGGGTTAAGCTATGGATGACTAATTTTCCCTATCCCTGGGAGACAGGTGTCGACACTTCACTTGCACAGACGCTACTCTGGGTCGCGTTGGCCCTCGGTCTAGCTCTAGCATTCAGGCGCAAATATCTCGCACATGACAACCTCTATACCGATGTAACGCCTGGCGTGTCGGGCCCACTCTGATGGTACCAGCTAACATGCCATAGGCTAAACAGGATTAAGTTTTATGAAATGCACCAATCGCCCCATCTATGCTTAAGGTATTTGGAGAACCTTATGCCGAGCTGAACGAGCTATGATTTTACCAAACCTTCTAGTAAGCTCTTTAGGGCCTACAACAACTACGTTTGTGCCACTCGAAGACCAACCTAGTTCCGCATCTTTTAACTTCTCTGTTTCACTGGAGATGGTAAGAGTACGGGATAAATCAACTATAACTGTTTTCACACCTAGCTCTGAATAACGCTGTATCAGTAGGCTTAAGCAACTCAATGTGGAGAACTTCAGCTTTCCCTCGACTTTGAAGATGGGTAATTTGCCAATTGATTGGTAGCATATCTTTGTCTGAGACATACGTAAACCCCTACTTCAATCAATCTATGGCTAGTTTAACTTATTAACAGGTGGATTGGGTTAAAATTCTGCAAAACTATTGTTAAACGTTTATTAACCCGACTAATTCTCTACCAGTTTATCGTTAGTGCATCTTTAACAGTTGGCAATAGCTCGAACGGCACCCCGCCGTACAGCTTTAACAACCTTTTCAACAAACGTTTACAGAAGTTTAACCAATATATGGTAACCGAGCGGTAGACTTTGGCTTGTAAAGGTCGGCTATGCTACCTACAAAAAGGGGGTGTGGACATTGGTTTAAAGATCACCAGTTCTTGGTCTACCGTAAGGATTAAAGGAGGAAAGATTGATGAAGTTTCTTAAGAATGGCGTCTTTAAGGCTGCAACCTCATTATCTCTTGCAGCCACCATTATGTTCAGTGGATTAGGGGATACTGGTTTGGCCCTCGCCGAAGGTCCCACTGCGCCAAATAAGACTCTTACCAAGAACATAATCGTTATGATTTCAGATGGCTGTGGCTATAATCAGGTAGATGCCGCAAGTCTTTACCAGTATGGTGCGACCGGTACACAAGTTTATGAGAAGTTCCCATTTAAGTATGGAATGAGCCACTATTCTAAGGGAGAGACGAGCACGGCGGATGATTACCTATGTGCTTACGATCCGGCCCAGGCCTGGTCTGCGTTCGATTACGTGAGCCCCTATATAAGCGAGCTTTTAGGTGTTCCTGTAAAATCCAAAGCGACCGATTCCGCTGCTGCAGCTACCGCAATGTCTACCGGTGTAAAGACCTATGATGCGGCTATCGGTGTTGATATTAACGGTCAGCCGCTTAAGCATGTCGCGCAGAAAGCTGAGGAGCTCGGCAAAGCTACTGGTGTCGTAACCACTGTTGAGTTTAGTCACGCCACGCCAGCGGGTTTTGTCGCTCACAACGTTCACCGCAACAACTACGAGCAAATCGCTCAAGAAATGATTCTTTCAAGCGCAACCGATGTCGTGATGGGCACGGGAAATCCGTGGTTCGATAATGACGGCCAACTCAAAGCAACGCCTAATACTTACAAGTATGTCGGTGGAGAGACCGTATGGAATGGTCTGGTAGCTGGAACTGTTGGGGCCGATGCCGACGGCGATGGAATAGATGACCCCTGGAAGCTTATCCAGAGCAGAAAAGATTTCCAAGCTCTGATGAGCGGGGAAACGCCAAAACGCGTGTGCGGTGTTGCAGAAGTCTACGCAACAACACAACAATCGCGCAAAGGCGATGCAAAAGCAGCACCATATGTGGTACCCCAAAACCAGAATGTACCCACACTAGCAGAGATGAGCAAAGGTGCATTAAACGTGCTGGACAACGATTCTGATGGCTTCTTCCTTATGATTGAAGGTGGCGCTATTGATTGGGCAAGTCACGCCAACCAGTCAGGAAGGGTAATCGAGGAAGAGATCGATTTTAATAGGGCAGTAGAAGCAGTTGCTGATTGGGTTGAGAAAAATAGTAATTGGGGTGAAACACTTCTGATTGTAACCGGTGATCATGAGACCGGCTATCTCACTGGCCCAGGCTCTGGCTTCACTGTTGATACAAACGGCGATGGCATAAAGGATGCCGAGCCCGTTTGGACACCGCTCGTTAACAACGGGACGGGTAACCTCCCTGGCATGCAGTGGAACAGCCCCAAGCATACCAATAGCCTAATCCCACTATACGCCAAAGGTGGTGCGGCCAGATTGTTCACTGGTTATGCTGACGAATACGACCCAATGCGCGGTCGCTATATCGATAACACTGAGATAGCCGACCTCATTTTTAAAGTTATGCGATAGTTGATAGCCTAATTGGAGAGCTTAACCGACAAGGAGAGACAAAGGAGCGCCAATGCTCCTTTGTCTCATTGATGTGAACAGTAAAGAGAGCGCCGGTTAGGTTAACAAACTTATAACAAATAGTTTGCATATATTTAACCAATTAGACCGCTCCAGCTGGTAGATTAAGTATAAGCCGAAGCTCATGCAACGGCCCTCCTTAAGCCAGGCCCTGTTTGCTCCTGGAGAAAACGGCCCAGAAGGGGCCGTTTTCTCGTTATCCGAGCATATTTGAGCACGTGTGATCTTCGTGCTACATGCTGGCAATATCTGGTCTTCTTACAGTAAGATGGTGGCGATCAAATATAACCAGGAGGAATTATGCAGGTGGGAAACCCAAAGCTAACAATTCTCTTTCTATGTACGGGCAATTCAGCCCGCAGCCAGATGGCCGAGGGCTGGGCAAGGCATTCCAAGGGTGATATGATCGAACCCTATTCAGCCGGGGTGGAGGCGCATGGGCTTAACCCCTATGCCGTGAGGGTTATGAAGGAAGCGGGTGTCGATATATCCGGGCAGCGCTCCAAACTCGTCGAGGCAGTTATGGGGATCGAATTTGATTACGTTATAACCCTCTGCGGTCACGCTAACGAAAACTGCCCCCTCTTTCCTGGTAGAACACGGGTTATCCATGTTGGGTTTGAGGATCCAGCCAAGGCACATGGGACCGAGGAGGAAGTTATGGCAGCCTTTCGTAGGGTGCGCGACGATATCCAGGCTTTTGTCCAGAGCCTGCCTGGCTTTCTGCAACGCGCTGGATCTACAAACGAGCTACCGCAGAAGCACTTGTCACCTTAGATGTTACTCCTTGGTTCGATCGGGCGAGTAGAGTACAGCCAGTGTTCGCACAGCTGCGACGGCTAGCATGGCACCGCCCATGGCGATAATCTTTACCGGATCAAGGTCCGGTTCTGAGAAGCGCACCCAGATCTCTTTAAAGGTGAAGACCAGGGTAGCGTCGGCAATATACGTAATCTTAACCCTCTCCTCTTTAAAGTAATCGAGGAGCACGCGAAAGAGCTCAACGAAGATAAAGACGACCATTACGTCATTCAGAAGGTCGTGAAATACCCGGGAGAAAAAGTCCTGGGTAAGTGTAGAGGGCAAGCGCATGAGTATCTGAGCGGTGCCGGCCAAGAGGGCAAGAAGAACGATGATAATGAGAGAATCAATAATTATGTTACTGGCCACTCGGTATGATTTAGTTAAGATTTTCTTACGGCAATCGGTTACGAATATCTTCCGCAATATGCGGCTACCGATTCTTATGCGTATCCTATCGATATCCCGCTCTGTTATTGCCATCTACACTTCCTCTCGTTCGCCTGTGGGTCTTATAATAGGAACGGGCAGGGGTTATATTATGGGGAGACCCTGCCCGCAAGCACTCACGTAAAGATTCGTCTTGTATTTAATGTACCAGCTGGGGGAGTGGGGTTGGTTAAAGATATGCGAACTGTTTGTTATAAGTTTGTTAACCTATAGCCCCAGTTCCTGTTGTCGTTTATGCTATTAATTGACATGCTGGATGCAATATCCTCGTAGTGGCAAAGTGTGTAGGAGTTGCTTACAATGGTGCATTAATTGATAATGGATTTTGGATACCACTAGAGACGAGTTTTGTGGAGAGAGGGAGGCCTGGTGTTGTGTCAGGCAATGTAAAGGTTGAATTTAAGAATGTCTCGTTCTATTATGGCTCATTCAAGGCCATAGAGGACGTATCGTTTCGGCTCGAGAAAAACCGCGTTACCGCATTCATTGGTCCTTCCGGATGCGGTAAGTCGACCGTTTTACGTATTATCAATAGAACGAATGAGATATCGATGAGTACGCGCATAGAGGGCGAGGTGCTCATCGATGGGGTCGACATCTATAAGAATGGCATCGACCCCGTTCTGCTCCGCAAGCGCGTCGGCATGGTGTTCCAGAAGCCGAACCCATTTCCCAAAAGCATTTATGAGAACCTGGCGCTCGGCCCCAAGATCCACGGGGTAAAGAAGAAGGGCAACCTCGATGATATAGTCGAGGAGAGCCTCGTGAGGGCCGCCCTCTGGGATGAGGTCAAGAGCGACCTTAACAAATCCGCCATGCAGCTCTCCGGCGGGCAACAGCAGCGCCTGTGTATCGCACGGGCGCTCACTATCAAGCCCGAGCTGCTCCTAATGGATGAGCCTTGCTCCGCACTTGACCCAATATCAACGCAGAAAATCGAGGACCTCATCGACGCCCTTAAAAAGGATTACACCATCATTATGGTAACCCACAATATGCAGCAGGCTGCCCGGGTATCCGATTATACCGCATTCTTCCTCGTTGAGGAGACAGGAGCACCCGGTAGACTGGTCGAATTTGATGACACATCAAAGCTATTTACGCGACCCGCACATAAGAAAACTGAGGACTACATAACGGGACGCTTTGGTTAAGAAGGAACGCTTTCGCTAAAAGGAGTGGCCGAACGGTGAGACAGGGCTTTCATGAGGAGCTCAATTGCCTGCATAAATCGGTTCTAAAGATGGGCTGCCTTGTTGAAGAGGCGGTTAAAACAGCTGTGCTCTCGATCGGTGATTCCAACCCCGACTTAGTCGAAAGGGTTATCCTCGGAGACGACAAGATCGATCAAATCTACGATGATGTTGAGACGAATTGCTTTATGCTGCTTGCAAAGCAGCAGCCAGTCGCCAAGGATTTGCGGTTGATTGCAAGTAGCCTAAGGGTTATAAGCGATTTGGAGAGGATGGGAGACCTCGCCATCAACATAGTAAAGGCCTCGCCTGGCGGAAGTGGCGGGGAACCCCTGGTGGCCTCCGATATACTTATCAAGATGGGAGAGGCAGCATCGATTATGATCGAACACGCACTCCAAGCCTACACAAAGAGGGATGTGCAAATAGCAAAGTCGGTGAGGGAGCAGGATGAAAAGATCGACGATATGTATATTGAGTTGTTTGAAAGGCTCTTTGATTGCGGGGGAGGGCATGAACTGCGCTGTGCGGTGAAATCGGCCTTTGTCGGGCGCTATCTCGAGCGAATTGCGGACCATTGCGTGACGATCGCCGAGAGAGTTGATTTTATGGTTCTGGGAAATGTGTAGCAATAAAACTGGCGACCTGAGAACCTGCCGCCAGTCTGTGGATGTTTGATTGTGGTGTTGATTGTTAAGCTGAGCGGCTGAATAATGGATTTAGCGCCCGCTGGCAACTACAACATAAGAAATCTTCCGAGTTTCGGTACTGGGATAATCTGCATCCGCAGCGCTGGCAAAATGCTAGCTTTTCGACGCGTTGTGGCCCCGAGAGAACCTCATCGATCGTTTTTCCATTTGAGTTACTGAACGACACGCCACGAATAATGGAACCTTTCATCTGGATCAATCCTTTCTACATCGAGTCGAACAAAACGCCGTCACCTTCGTTGATTTTTCCCGAAAATTATCCGCCTAAACCTAATTAAGAAGAGTTTTCTTAATTAATATATAACCAATAGTAAGGAAGTTTAACCATTGTACTAAAAGTGCTTTACCACAGAATGTCTTTAAGCCCCATAAGGGCTTTGTTGCTACATAAAGAGTTTATCAAGACCAGTAATCTCGAAAATTCTTCTCACATTAGGCTTAACGTTTTGTACCTTAACTGAGGAGACCCCACCCAGGCGCTTTCTTAACTTAATAAGCAGGCGTAAGAAATAACTATCGGCAAATTCGAGCCCACCGAGATCAAAGATTATGTTACTTACCCCGTCTAACTTGCGTACGAGGGCTTGCCTGAGCGCAGAGCTTCCCAATAAATCAGCTTCCCCGGCAAGCCTAACAACCAGGGTATCCTCATTGCGCTCGAACGTAAATGCTATGTTTGTCTCTGTTGAATTCGCTTTTGGTCTCGGTTTCTTACTTGCCATTACAACCCCAGGGCAATTATCTGGATTGCTGCGATTTACTATAGTTATGCTTCGAAATGCGCATTTACAAACCTGCGGCAGGTCATTGCTTAGCCTGCTGCGATACCTGTATCCCTACCACTTGGTATCCCAACAACCCCTCATAGCTTGCCGATAATCAAACTTGCAGCTATACTCGGAACAACGTGCTTCTATTATCAGTAGGTGATGCTATTGTCGAGTATTCGAGTTGGCGGCCAAGCTTTTAGTAATGGCGTTTTAATGAGGACAAAGAGATATTGGGCATTGGTGAGAGAAGACGGCTCGACCGAATTTGGTTCCGTGACATCGTGGCTTGATCACCATCCCCGATGGAATATCTTTTTCATCCGCTCCATAATCACTTTTTTTGAGATGGCCAAGTTCGGTTTCCAAACCTATAGTAAGAACCCGTCGGCTGTAAACCGGCGCCTCGTGGTATGGATCGGTATATATGTGGCGGTAGTGCTGCCACTATCGATGCTGCTTAAGTTCTGGCTGGGTGAAGGTCTACTTACTAACACCATTGTTCAATTAATGAGCTTTGTAGCTGCCCTGTGGGCGATAAGCAAGGGAATGACCAATCGGATATGGACCTTCCATGGGGCTGAGCATAAAACCATAAACGCATATGAGCAGGGATTGGATATCGAGGACGTAGCGGCCGTACAGAGTTGCTCAAGAATACACCAGAGATGTGGAACGAATCTTGTCTTTGTAATCCTGGTCATTACAGCGCTCTACTTCCCATATCCCGCAT
>DASQQM010000208.1:0-3185 GCA_035643475.1 Anaerolineae bacterium
CACCTGGCGGTGGAAATACGGCACAATGCCGGCCGCAGAAAGCCTCTTAGCAAGCATATGTGTAATAAAGCGGTTCTGAAAAGTCCCACCCGAGAAAACAACCCTATTAGTCCCGTAGCGGCCAGCCAATTTTTCAATCGCGTTGCAGAGCGCCTCTGAGATCGTGCGGTGAAAGCGCGCCGCAAGCACCTGCGATTCCGTTCCGCGTAGCTTATCTTCCGCCATGTCGCTTAAGAAATGCCAGGATAGATGGAGCATATCGCCTTCTATGATATCGTGGCGATATGGTACAGCATCGGGCACAGCGTGCGCCAGCGCTTCCATGCGCATTGCAGCCTCGCCCTCGTATGTTGCCTTACCGGTAAAACCACACAGCGCGGCGGCGACATCAAAAAGCCTGCCGCAACTTGTCGAAGTGATGCTTAACGTTTTACTCACCGCCTGTGCCTTAGCAAAGGGCAGCAGCCCACCACCCTCGGGTAGCGCACGAAGTACTCTGCCCTCATCTCTCCACAGGGCATAGAGAAGAACAGTTGCCATGTGCAAAGGGTATTGCACAACGCCATCGCCGTGTGGCTGGGGAAACGGCATCAGTGATCCGACACGCTCAATGTCGTCATAGTTGCCATAGAAGAATTCGCACCCCCAGATGGCGCCATCATCGCCGTAGCCAGTGCCATCACATATAACCCCTAATACCTTTTCATCAAGGCCATTATCAGCCATAACTGATGCAAAGTGCGCTTTATGGTGCTGCACTTTTATAAGCGGCACCTCTAGCGCCTCGGCGTAGCGCTCAGCATAATTCGCGCTCACATAACCGGGGTGCAGATCGCATACCACTTTTTCCGGCATAACCTGCAGAAAATTACCGAAGAAACATATCCCGTCTTCGTATGCATCGAGATTCTTGAGGTTATCTAGATCGCCGAAGTACTGGCTGAGGATCGCCTTCTCCCTGCGGGCATATCCAAAAACGCTTTTCAAATCGCCACCGGCCGCAAGGATTGGCGCTACGGGGCGGGAAAGTTTTATGCCCTGTGGCACGTAGCCTCTTGCACGCCGGATAAAATACCCATCTCCGCGGAAGAGCATGGCAACCGAGTCATCAGTCCGGTTAACGATCTCTCGCTTATGCACCACAAATGCATCCGCCAGAGGCCCGAGCTCGGCATATGCTTCCTCTTCCGAAATAATAAGCGGATCACCACCTATATTGGCACTCGTCATTATCAGCACCGGGAGGTCATCGTCAAAGAGCCCGTAGTGGAGCGGCGTATACGGCAGCATGATTCCGAGAGTATCGAGCCCCGGTGCAATTTCAGGAGCGAGTGGGCTCGAAGGCCTCCGCTTAAGCAATACAATAGGTCGCGCGGGCGAGGTCAGCAGCTTCTCCTCCTCTGGTGAGAGATTGCAGTGCAGGCGCACCACCTCTAAATCACGGCACATGAGAGCAAACGGCTTTGTCTGGCGATGCTTGCGTTCACGCAATAGGCTCACTGCAGAATCGTTTTGCGCATCACATGCGAGGTGATAGCCTCCAATACCTTTGATGGCCACAATACGGCCTTCCTTTAGGAGTGTGCGTATATCACCCGCAAGGGGCATACCATCGGGAGACGTTAGTGTTATCTGCGGACCGCATACCGGACAGGCGTTGGGTTCGGCATGAAAGCGCCGTTCTGCCGGATCGGTATATTCTGCGGTGCACTTTTCGCACATCGCGAAGCCCTGCATTGAGGTGTTCTTGCGGTCGTATGGGGCAGAGCAGGTTATTGAAAAGCGCGGACCGCAGTTGACGCAGTTCGTAAAGGCGTACCCATACCTGCGATCGGTCGAATTACCATATTCACGCAGGCAATCCGGACATGTGCCGACATCGGGAGGGATGGATATCTCGGTATCAGGTACGGCACGACTCTCGTGAATAAAAAAAACGCTGAAACCCTCAGGCTGAACATCGCTAACCGTGAAATTCTCTATCCGGGCTAACGGGGGTGGGGCACTCTTCAGCTCTTCAATAAAGCGCCGTATCCCCGCTACAGACCCTTCCAATCTTACAGTAACGCCCGCCGTCGTATTAATTACCCAGCCGTTCAGCCCGATAGATGTCGCTAACTTATACACATGGGGTCGAAAACCCACACCCTGCACTATCCCGGTGATGTGGATTTCCACCGCGCCTTCTGCCTGGGCCAATTGAGCCACAAGCACATCCCTTCTCTTAATGCTGTGGTTATAACACAGCAAGTACAGAAATAGCCGCTACTTCAATACGTGCGCATGGTCAAGCGGCCATATTATGAGAACAGCCTTGGCGATGACATTATCTTCAGGCAAGAGCCCCCACTCGTGACTATCATAACTGTGATTGCGATTATCCCCTAGCACGAACAGCATTCCATCTTCAACCTTAACCGGTGGATAATCATATTCGGGTGTTCTGGCGGTACCGACATTGAAAACCTTTCCATTTACGTACACCTTGCCCCCACGCACTTCAACGGTATCACCCGGTAACCCGATCACCCGCTTAACAAACGGAGGCATATTTTGCTCACGTTTTACCTGGGGGGGGACGTTAAACACCACAATATCGCCCCGCGCCGGTTCCTTAAAATAATAATTAAGCTTAACGGTAAACAGGCGATCTCCCGGCTTAATCGTAGGTTCCATTGAACCAGTCGGCACCCACCTAACCTCGGCCACCGCTGTCCTTATCCCCATTGCTAATACGAAAGCGATCAGTACTAGCACTACAAACTCACTGAGTGTACTCCAAAAACGCTGTGCCACTTCCTACACCTTTCATCCGACATACTCCGCAGACAACCATAGGCCAGATCCATAACCAAGTCCTGCGGTGATCGTAGCTTGAACCGGTTATAATCCACAAAACAGCGACCGGTTCTAAGATCGATCTCACCTATACTTATAAGATACCCACTTCGGGCCACCGATAACAACCTTGCCGGTAACAGTAGGCCTGACTACCGCCATGTAAACCACTGCCGTTAACTGTATGATCGCACGATCTCCTCGGCAACCTTCTTCAGTGGAAGTCCTTTATCCATGCTCCACCTCTGGAGCTGTCGAAATGCAGCTCCCTCATCCAACCCATGCTTACGCATGAGCACTCCCTTGGCACGTTCAATTAGCTTGCGCGTTTCAAGCCGCTCCTCTAA
>DASQQM010000209.1:0-5141 GCA_035643475.1 Anaerolineae bacterium
AAGATGATAGCTGGTATGGTGAAGTAGGAGAAGGAAAAGAGCTAAAAGAGTAAAATGAGCATTATAAGGGGCCTGCACGTAGGCCCCTTATTTATTATGCAAAGGCTGAATATGTGGGATTCCACAGCCCTCTAATAGAAAGCGCTAAATTGATAGTGGATACGGGATAGAATTCACTGACAACAACCGGGTTAAATAGTATAATTACTGCAGCGCTGTCACAGGCAAAAAAGAGTCGTAGCAAAATTTTTGGCAGAGGTGAATTACAGATACAATGCCAGTAACGTTAGTAGAAATAAAAGAGGACCCCTATATTAGAGCATATATAGCACAGGCCGATAAACACATGGAAGCCATCGGATTTACCGAACACGGGTTCCGGCACGCCGATCTGGTATCGCATATCGCGATGAATGTGTTAAGGCGGCTCGGCTATCCGGAAAGGGAGGCCGAGCTTGCGGGCATCGCTGGATACTTGCACGACATCGGCAACTCGTTGGGACGGAGTTTCCATGCGGTCTCAGCTGCATTGCTGGCTCAATCCGTTCTGATGCGGCTCGGTATGGCCCCCGAGGAGATGATCCTCGTCATGAATGCCCTGGGAAACCATGAAGAAGAGTATGGCATGGCAACCAGCCCAATTGGCGCCGCCATCATTCTTGCGGATAAGACGGATGTACACCGTAGCCGGGTGCGAAGCCCCGACCCCCTTACGGCGGATATCCACGATAGGGTAAACCTGGCGGCACAGAGGTCGTTTTTACGGGTTGAAGCGGAGCGCAAGCTGATCGAGCTTGAGATAGACATCGATACAAATATAAGTCAAGTCATGGAATACTTTGAAATATTCTTGTCTCGTATGGTAATATGCCGTAGGGCGGCTGAATTTTTGGGTTGCCAGTTCGGTTTGGTTATAAATGGCGTCAAGCTTCTGTAGGAGGGAAGGAATTGACTGATAAGCAAAAGCATTTATTGTCACTTGGTATTGTGCTAGTTATCGTCGCGGCCGCTATCCTGATGATATTTCCGGTGAGTAAATCAATCAAGTACGGCCTTGACCTGCGGGGTGGGTTGAGGGTTACCTACATTGCAAAAGATACGCCTACGGTAAAGGTAACCGAAGAGAAGATGAAACAAGCGGAGTTTGTTATCCGCCAGCGCGCCGACAAGCTTGGTGTGTCTGAACCCGAAATCCAGCGGGAGGGCAAGCGCAACATAATAGTCCAGCTTCCAGGTATCAAGGATCCGGAAAATGCAAAAGAGGTCCTCGGTAAGCAAGCTGTGCTGGAATTTGCAATCGTGCAGGATAAATATGCAATGGATAAGAACGGAAATCCAACAAGCGAGGATGAGCTTAACCGGCTCAAGGACAAGGGAGAGCCGGTTCTCGGTACGGTGTTATTGACCGGCGACAAGATAACGAGCGCAAAAGCCACCTACGGAGGGACAGTGAGTTCACAGCCGATCGTAAACATGACGTTTAACTCCGAGGGTGGTACTGAATTTGCCCAAATAACGGGGCAGAACGTGAATAAAAGATTGGCTATCGTGCTCGATGGCAAGATAATTTCGGCACCGAATATCGAAGAGCCAATTCCAAATGGAAAGGCTGTAATCAACGGCATTAAATCGATCGATGAGGCCAAGGAGATTGCTCTTGTACTAAATACCGGCTCAGTTCCAGTAAACCTGGACATACAGAACTCTGAGAGCGTCGGGCCGACGCTCGGTGCCGAGGCGTTGCACGCTGGCGTGATAGCAGGTATTATCGGGTTCGCCCTCGTTGCCCTCTATATGCTACTCTACTACCAGGGCCTTGGGTTGGTTACCTGGGTTGGTCTTGCCGTATATGCGACCATGGTAGGGGGCGTCATTGCTGCTATAGGGCGCACAAGCGGGTGGACGCTCACGCTCCCAGGTATTGCAGGCCTTATTATAAGTATCGGCATTGCCGCAGATTCGAAGATTATAATCTTTGAGCGCGTGAAGGAAGAGATGCGGACGGGCAAGACCTTTAGGACGGCGGTTGATTCAGGTTTTTGGCATGGCTTTAGAACCAGCCTCGATGCTGACCTGGTGACTATGCTAGTTGCACTGGTACTGTTCTTAGTGGGTGTCAGTCAGGTTCGTGGTTTTGCGCTCACTTTGATGATTGGTCTTGCTTTAGATGTTGTAACGATGCTGTTATTTACACGAGCATCGTTAGGCTTACTTGCGCAGGTATGGCCGATAAAGAGCCCTGGTTTACTGGTAAGAACGGGAAGGGTGACGCAGAATGCTTAATTTCGATTTCATCGGCAAGAAGAATATATGGTTCGCTATATCGGCGTTTTTCATCATCCTCAGCATTGTTGGAATTGTAGCGCAGGGATTCAACTATAGTATCGACTTCAAGGGTGGAAGCTCATCCGTTGTGCAGTTCAATAAAGCCGTATCAGTTGAGGAGATACGATCTACCCTTAAGGGTCAGGGGTTGGGCGACAGCAAGATCCAGCCGATTGAGAAAGCATCAAGCAAAGGCAGCGCGATGCTGATTAGGACCCAGGAGCTTACAACCGCGAAGGAGAAAGCGCTATTTGCCGCGTTGGATAAAAGTTTTGGTGTGGTTGATCGCCAGACGAAGACGGTCGATGCCAGCTGGGGAGCGCAAGTTACCCAGCACGCGGTGTGGGCACTCGTCATAGCTATTGTAATACTACTGGCGTTTATAGCCTTCCGGTACGAATTTAAGATGTCGGTAGCTGCAGTAGTAGCCCTGTTCCACGATGTGCTTATTACGGCAGGGATCTATGCGCTGGTAGGGCGAGAAGTGAACCCGAATATGATCGCAGCCCTCCTTACGATATTGGGGTATTCCCTTTATGATACAATCGTTGTCTTCCATAGGATAAAGGAGAACTCTACGAATATCGTCCGCACCACGTATTCGGCGATGGCAAATCGATCTATTAATCAGGTACTTATGAGGTCGATTAATACATCGCTGGTAACGCTGCTACCGATCATATCGATACTGGTGTTCGGCGGCGAAACCCTCAAAGACTTCGCGTTTGCGATGATGGTCGGAACAATCGCCGGGACGTACTCATCGATATTCTTTGCGTCACCGATATTCGTTGTGTGGAAGGAAGCTGAGCCATACTATAAGAACCTGAAGAAAAAATACGGGCGAGAGGCAGTAGCACCTGCTTCAGCATCGTAGCGGATAAAATGACAAATGGCTGTTCACTAAAAGTATAATACAGGCAGAAAGATGATACATCACATTAGGGCGGACGAGGGTCCGCCCTAATTAAATTTACTTCACGCTTCTTGGCCGAGAAATAGAATTATTGCCTCAGCAATTTTATCTCGCGTCCCGACCACCACAACGATATCGCCAGCATAAAGGGGTGTCTCTCCATGAGGGTTAACTATCAGCTCAGAGCCCCGGCGAATTACGAGCATACTAACGCCGTATCGCTTTCTTAGATCAATTTGTGCCAGCGAACTTCCGGCTGCAGGCGATTTTTCCCCGATCCGAAACGAAGTGATTTCGATATCCGGGAGGTGAAGCCTGAAATCGGAAAAAGATACCGATCTCTTAGAAGAAAGGCTTCTTAGCATTTCATATTCACCCGAACGCACGTCGGCAACGAACTTTTCAATCTCGTACCCCGGTACGAGATATTTCTTGAGAACGCGGGTAAAGATCTCCACCGATGTTTCAAACTCCTCGGGAATGACCTCGTCCGCCCCTAATTTACGCAGTGCCTCCAATTCTTGGAAGTAGCGCGTTCGTACAATTATGTAGATATGTGGGTTTAGCTCTCGGGCAATCTCCGTGATCCTGCGGGTTGCAGCGGGATCGGAGATTGCCACCACTGCGACCCTCGCGTCTTTGATATCTGCATGCTTAAGTACTGCCTCTTGCGTTGCATCACCATAATAGATGGGCTCGCCTTTTTCTCGCTCAGCTCTAACAATCTCAGCATTCATTTCGATAACCACATAAGGAATGTTTGTTGCGGAGGCGGTGCGTGCTAGATTTTTACCATTAAAACCAAAGCCAATTATGACAAGATGGTCCTTTTTCTCGACATCGCGTATCTCTTTAATGGCGTTCCTGCCCAATTTTAACTTGTTTGGCATAGGCAATCGCGATGAGAAATCCACAATGCGAGGCGCTAAGGACATTATGAATGGGGTTACTGCCATAGTCAGAACGGAGACGGCGAGAAATAGTTGATAAATATCGCTAGAGAGCAACCCGTGCTCAACGCCCGTCTTGGACAGGATGAAGGAAAATTCACCGACCTGGCTAAGCGCGAGCCCCACTAGGATTATGGTGCGAAGTGGTGATCCAAGTAGGGCTACTGCGGAGCTAGCGGTTATGGCTTTTAAAACGAGAACGCTCAGAGCGACTAATATGATAAATCCAGGCTGTCGGAAAAGGAATCCAATATCCAGCAGCATTCCAATTGATACAAAGAAGAAACTTGTAAAGACATCGCGGAAGGGGAGGACATTACCAAGCGCCTGGTGACTATATTCAGATTCGGATATAATCAATCCAGCCAAGAATGCACCGAGGGCAAGGGAGAGCCCTATGCTAGAAGTAAGCCATGCGATCGAGAGCCCTATTACGATGATGCTCAAGAGGAACAACTCGCGGTTGCGGGTCCGGGCGATTTGATAGAGCAGGTAAGGCACGACCCACTTAGCGCTGACGATGACCAGGAGTACGATGCCGACGCCTTTACCCAGAAGGCTGAAAAGTGAATCGACCGTGTTTTCCGCTGTCCCAGTCAGTAGCGGTATCGCTATTATCATTGGGACGATGATGATATCTTGGAAAATTAGGATACCGAGTGTCATACGACCATGGGGGCTATCGATCTCAGCTCTCTCCTGGATGAGTTTGAGCACGATGGCCGTGCTGCTAAGCGATACCAGGAAGCCCATAAAGACAGATTGACCGAAAGGCAAACCGAACTCTGACGCGAAAGCGAAACCGGCGAGGAAAGTCAGCAAGACCTGAAGGGTTCCACCCATCAGGACTGACCTCTTGATTTGCAGCAGGCTCTTAAGCGAGAACTCCATACCAATAGTGAAGAGCAGCAGTACGATGCCGATATCCGCGAGACTCTCAACCTCTTGAG
>DASQQM010000210.1:0-4598 GCA_035643475.1 Anaerolineae bacterium
GGAATCAAACGCCAAATTTATGAACGCCACATCAGGCGTATCTGGTTTTACGCATCCCCGGCCAAACGCGTGAACCTTAGAGGGCTCTTCTCCCAGCCAGTAAAAGATTATGGAAAAATCATGGGGAGCAAGGTCCCATATGACGCTTACGTCTGGCTGGTGCAGGCCCAGGTTAACCCGGCTTGAACTTATATAATAGATGTCTCCGAGCTCTCCACTGTCTACCAGCTCTTTGATCTTTACAACCGGCGGGCTGTACTTAAAGGTATGCCCAACCATGAGCACCAGGCGTTGCAGATCAGCCAGCCTTACCAGCTCCTCAGCTGATACCGAATCGGCCGCCAGCGGTTTTTCAATAAAGACATGCTTGCCCCGCAATAAAGCCTTCTTTGCCAGCTGGTGATGAGTGGATATCGGTGTGGCGATAAGTATCGCATCTACTTCATCATCGTCGATTACTTCCTGAAATGATTGGGTGCGAGCGATGTGTGGAAATTTCAATGCCACCCTATTAAGCTGAGTAATCGATTTATCACATACGTACTTTACCTGACACTCTGGCACTTCTATAAAGTTCCGCAAGAGGTTGGGTCCCCAATACCCGTAACCGACAAGTGCCACTACCATCTTCTCAGAATTCACTCTACCAAGCCCCCCGCCTATTAAAGATAACTTGAAACGTTTTTAGGAGTATCTTCATATCAAGCCAGACCGACCAGTTGTCTATGTACTTGAGATCCAATTCGACCATTTCTTTAAAGTTTTTCTCAGAACGCCCACCTACCTGCCAGAGACCCGTTATACCTGGTATGGCGGAAAGTCGTCTTGCGTGCCATGGCTCATACATCTTAACCTCATAGGGAAGGGCTGGCCTTGGCCCGACGAGCGACATGTCACCTTTGAAGACATTGATGAGCTGTGGTAGCTCATCAAGGCTGCTCTTTCGTAAAATCCTCCCCACCCTGGTGACTCTCGGGTCGTCTTCGATCTTAAAACAGCCTGCTTTACCCTTAAGGTCTTCATCGCCCGAGTTAATAAGCTTCGCCATATATTCCTGGTGCAAGCGGTTATCGCAATCCTGATACATCGAGCGAAACTTATAGAAGGTAAACTCCTTCCCACCCTTACCGATTCTCCTTTGAGCGAATATGGCTGGACCCGGGGAATCAATTCTGATTAATATTGCTATCACTAAAAAAAGCGGTGATAGCAATACAAGCCCGACAGCTGAACCGATGAAATCAATCGCCCGCTTTAGAAAGCCCCCTGAGGCACCCCCGGTAAAAACATCGTTAGCCTCAGGTAATTCCGCCATATCATCTCTAACAGTTTTAACCTCTAATTTTTCGTCAAGCTTCGTAATAACCACCATCTCTTGAGCTAATAAGTGACTAAACTCCCATCGGTTTTTGCCAGTTTCACGGCCCACTTAAACATGATTATGCTAATTGGCAGTATTATTATTGAAAACAAAGCCAGCGCACCCATATCCGGAAGAAGCGCCGTGAAGGAGAACCCTTGTAGCACCGCATGGCGCATCGCCCTGAGGGCATAAAACATCGGAAAGAGGTACGACACTTTCTGCAACCAGTCTGGCAGGACCGTGACCGGAAAGTAGGTTCCCCCGATAAAGCTCGAGAAGCTGCCGAACAGCCAGTTAACTGGGTCCCCGCGCTTGAGCACCATTATGAAGCTGGCCGATATTATACCCAGGCCGCTGGAAGCTAAAATCGTAAGGAAAATAATCAATGCGGCGGCGGGGATATTCGATTGGCTTAAATTTAACCCAAAGAGCAGGGCTCCTAATGCCAGGTAGACGAGGACATCGAACGTCGTCATCAAGAAATCCCATATCGAGGCCATTACTATAATCGATGACACCTTAGTCGGGGTTACAAGCATCGCTTCAACTGTTCCCTCCGACTGAGCGCTGCTTATGATCGACGAAAAACTGCTAAGACCCGTGCCCAGGAAATTGGAGAATGCTATACCGACTAAAGCAAAGGAGAAGTAATTGCCACCATAGTCTTTTAGGTGGGCGCTTACTGACGATCCGATAAGCTTAGAGATGAAGAAGAAAATGGCAACTGAGAGAAATATGCTCAAGAAATGCATCAAGAAGGAGAAGCGATAACTCATCTCCAGCTTGAGGTCTTTCCTTAGGAACGCTAGAACTTTACTTGGGATCAATTTGCATGGCCCCCTTTAACCATATCGATAAAGAGGTCCTCCAGGCGACAGTCCTGTTTCTGGCAGGAGATAACTGAGCCACCACCGGTGATAATCCCGCTTAACAACCGCGAAACAGAGTCATCGCCGTCTGCTGCGTGAAACTCCATTCTACAGCTTCCATTTCCATCCAGGCTATTGACCGATATATTCGACAGGTTGCTCTGGAGTGCAACATCTGCCAAATGCTTCTCTGGGAAATTCCTGGTCTCAACTACAAATCTCTCGCTCCGCCTTACCCTTCTCCTCAGCTCATCGACCGATCCCGTAAAGAGTATCCTGCCCTTATCCATAATTGCGATCCTGTCGCAGAGCTGCTCTGCCTCATCCAGGCGGTGTGTTGACAGGAAGATGGTCCTCCCCTGGCTATCGGCGAACTGTTTCCTGATGAGTACCTTGATATTCTGGGCTGTAATCGGGTCAAGGCTCCGCGTAGGCTCGTCCAGGAAGAGAACCTTTGGGTTGATGAGAAGTGCCCGCGCAATTCCAAGCTTCTGCTTCATTCCACTTGAAAAACTATAGAACATATTATCGGCCGCCCCCGACAATCCAACCTGTTCCACTACTTCATCAACCGCTCGCTTTAAGCCATTTCGCGGGATATTGTAGAGAGAGGCGAAAAATTCGAGGTTTTCACGACCGGTGAGTCGCCAGTAGAAGCTTCTTTCATCCGCCGCGACAAGCCCAATGAGGCGCTTGGCAGCATCTTCAGCCTCTAAAACATCGACCCCACCGACAGATGCCCGCCCGGATGTCGGGCGAATAAGGGTGCAGAGCATCTTGATCAGCGTCGTCTTTCCGGCACCGTTGGGCCCGAGAAGCCCAAATACCTCGCCCTCATTAACCTGCAGGGTAACCTCATCAACCGCCGTCAGTTTATCCTTTAGCGGCGATTTGGACAGCAATCTCAGCACGCCGCGTGGCGGGTAAAATATTTTGGTTACCCGCTCGGTCTCAACCGCGTAAACCAAATAAATCCCACTTTCACCTATAAACGCTCAGTTGTTATATGCAACAGCATCCTATTTAACGCTTAACTGGATTCGGATAATTGCTTTATCCGAACTTTTGGTAGAAGAACATAGTAACTCGTTCGCTGGGGATACTTATGTAATCTGAATGGTACGTCCCCAAAGCTGGTAGTTTTGATACCCGCCCTGCTTCTTGGTAAACCTGGCTTAAAGTATAGTGTGGGTAAAATATACGGTATTTTCGCTGCTAAATATAGCAATTGAAGAGAAACGAGCATTTAGTATTTTTATACTAAAGCTTGGCCTGCAAGCCGATTCAGCCACTCTAAGTTAGCGGACGTGAACAGATTAAGAGCAGTACAACTTACCTCTGCCATACGCATACTACTATACTGTTGTTAAAGAGAGCTACTAACGCCATTTGCCTGCAAAAGGCATCAATCGATCAAACCATCAATAATCGTTGCAGCATCATCAATACTGGAGCTGGTTAACTCAAGGCACGGAACATTGGTTACGAGCGCAGAGATGGAATCCAGCGCCTTGCCTTGATCGGCCCCTGGATGCATCATATTGAGCACGCTCTCCGTCGATACAAGCCTTGCCAGAGCCTCCACGCCTGGAACCTCTTTAATACTCGCCCTCTCCCCAGGGCGGTAATTAGGAAATATGATAAAGCCGATGTTTGCCGGGGGGTCCTCCGGATAAACTGCATTCTCCTCGATCTCAATCAGGCACTTTTTCTCATATGTGGCGAAGATATCGCCCCGGAGCCGACCAACCTTAAGATCACCGAACAGGTCGACAACATCCTTCCTTAAAAATACGCTTCTAGGAAAAGGCGATACCGTCAGGTCAGAGGGGTCAATGAAGCATATTTCATCCGATAAAAAATTATACCCGGCCCTGGTGAGGCCAAAAACGAGGGTCGTCTTTCCGCTTCCGGACCCGCCGGGGAAGATAATACCGGTCTTCCCTTTGGCAACGGCACCCGCATGGACCTGTAAGAAGTCATCAAGATTTATCAGCACGAATGCGAGGATTGTATGGTAAATGCTCCTGAGCAGCTCGTGAAAGCCTAGGCCACCCCGTACCTTATACAGCCCGCCTTTATTGGGGTCTGACGAAACCAGTGAAGCTAGGGGCCAGGAATCAAAGGTAGAGCTATTTAACCCAGCACAGACAAAGGCAGAAAAGTGCTTCCTTTGATCAGTGAACTCGATGAGAAGATCGGCCTCGGCCTCCCCTTCGGTCACAAAGCGTGCGTAGACGTAATCAATCATATTGATCAGGCGCTTATGTAAGCTGCTATCATGTGCTCTCACTTCGACGGATATATTATAAAAGTGATAGCGCGTAGAGATTAACGATTCTCCTCTCAAAGCTCTATTTTCTTGA
>DASQQM010000211.1:0-5778 GCA_035643475.1 Anaerolineae bacterium
CCTTTAACCGGATTAGCTTCGACGGCCCTTGGTTCAGCACGATCCTTATGAAACGCGCCTTTTGCGGTTGTTTAAGATAGTGCATGCGTATATATGCATCCCTTGTATCGATGGGGTAATAAGCCCCCCTTGCGTTTATAGCCGAAGCAGCGACGTTGGTCCACCTGCGGCCATCCTCTGAGATGGCCATCTGAATTAATGACGGGACATTTACGCGATCAGCAAAGAAGAAATTTACCCCTTCGACTGACGTACTTGACCCTAGGTCCAGCATAAGCTGTGCGGACTGGTCTCTCCGCTCCCACACGCTGCCGTTAAAGCGCTTCCCGTCCACCAATATCGCTGGGTCTTGCTGTCCTTGGACTAACGATGATGCCCGTATTCCTGCCTTGGGCTCATACGTATCGAACCTCTTTGCGTACATCCGAAACCGTTCATTGCCAAATAGCGCATAAAGATAGAGCAATTGCTCTACATGAATTCGGTTGTAATCGATGTTGATATGTCCTGCTGCATCGTAATACGATATGTAGCCGGCATCATAGCTGGCTATCTTTTTATCCAGAGATGATAAGCCTTCGCGCAGTAGCGCATTCGCAACCTCATCCTTGTTGCTGGCTGAATACTTTGCTATGCCTTGAATAGCAGACATAAAGCCATTGAGAACTTTATATACTGGTGAGCTATCACTAGCATACTCCTCGTACCATGGAGTGCCGTCAGGAAAGTAGGATCGTACACCACCATCTTTTACTAGGATACCAAACGGCTTTAAGCTGAGTTTCGCCTTCTCTAAATAGGATTGCTCATTATTTACCGAATAAGCGTAACCCAGAACCTGCATCCCCAGCCCCTGAGCCATACATGATACCCATGGTGCGTTTAGCCTATAGACAGGAATACTGTAGGTATACTTCCAGGTCCCATCTGCATACTGGTTATCGTGGAGCCAGCGCGCCTGGCTCATGAAACTATTCAGGTAGGCTTCATTATTTGTTTCTTGATACCGATTCCAGAGCCTGAGGGCATAATTAGCTATGCTTACAGGGTTATATTGAGTGCCAAGCCCTCCGAGTGACGAGCCATAATCAATGAGATACACGCCTTGGGAATCGGTTTTCTGTGCCAACAGAGGATCAACTTGGGAAGCTGCTGTCTCTGGAAGCATACCTATCAGTAAAACGACCAATGCAATTGTAGCCACTAGCTTCAATTGAAGTACCCCCAGCAAAGTAGAGCGTATAATTAATCTCTACCACCGAGGCTCCACATTTAATCGTTGACCAGGAATAGCAAGATCTACTACAACCCAACACATAAAAAAAGGCCAGGTCTAACCTGGCCTCATTCTCTTAAACTAGTCCACAATAAAGCCCCGCCTTGCCGTTTCACGAAATACATATTGAAGCCCGCGCTCGCGCAGGTGGGTGACCGCCTATCTACTTTACGAGTCCCTGATCAAGAGGGCTTTCATGCCATAGATGAGAGTTGGTCTCCCTATGTAATAGTGTTGGCTCAAATATACACTACGTTCCACGTACAAGGCAGAGCCATGAGTTCTTATATCAATTGTATCACAGCACCCGCCAAGGGTGTCAACAAGATTTCCAGCTACCTCAGCTTAATATGATACTCTCGTAATTGTTGGTCGCTGACCGTATCTGGGGCTCCCGTCATTAAACACGACCCCATCTGCGTTTTCGGGAATGCTATTACTTCTCGGATTGTCCTTTTCTGTAGAAGTATCGCTACCAACCTATCTAATCCGATGGCAAGTCCACCATGCGGCGGCGCGCCGTACTCAAACGCCTCGAGGAGGAAACCGAACTTCTCGCGGGCCTCCTCCATATTCAAGCCGAGTAGCTTAAATACCTTTTCCTGCAACTCCTGGTCGTATATTCTCAGGCTTCCGCCGCCGACCTCAACGCCGTTTATCACGATGTCGTAGGCGTAAGATTTTACATTGAGCGGGTCTACATCAAGAAGCGGAATCGTCTCTATCGTCGGCATAGTAAATGGGTGATGATTTGATGTTAACCTTCCCTCCGTCTCGTCCCACTCAAAAAGTGGACAGTCCACAACCCACAAGAACTTAAATACCCCGGGCTTTATAAGGCCTATATCGTCAGCCAACCTTACCCTGAGGGCCCCGAGGACCGTCGATGCCTTTTCTGGCCTATCGGCAGCAAATAATAAGAGATCCCCTGGGCCTGCCTGCAATCTATGTACGATTGATTCAAGCTGCTCTTCCGTGAAGAACTTCGCTATAGGTGATCGTATGCTGCCCTCAGCCTCAATGGCTATCCACGCAAGTCCCTTCGCACCGTGGTCTGCGGCAAACTTTGCCAGATCATCGATTTGGCTCCTTGAATAGGAGCCACACCCAGGAGCAGATATACCCCTTACAGCTCCACCACTTTTTACGGTATCGGCAAAAACCTTAAAATCAGCGTGCTCGACGATATCGCTTATATCCTCGATCTCCATGTCGTAGCGGAGGTCTGGCTTATCGGTTCCATACCGTGCGATAGCAATATCATATGGCATGCGCATTATCGGTGTTTCCAGCTTAACGCTGACCGTCTCAAAGACATCCTTAATCAAATTCTCCACGAGCTCCAGCACGCCATCAACATCCATAAACGACATCTCCATGTCGATCTGGGTATGCTCCGGCTGCCTATCGGCCCTAAGGTCTTCGTCCCTGAACGCCCGGGCAAACTGGTAATACCGTTCCATCCCCGAGACCATTAACACCTGCTTGAAGAGCTGCGGTGATTGTGGCAGAGCGTAGAAATGGTGGGGTTGCAAACGACTCGGGACGAGGAAATCTCGTGCGCCTTCCGGCGTGCTTTTGGTCAGCATCGGGGTTTCAACCTCGATAAAACCGTTATTGTCTAAATAAGCCCTTACTCTTTTTGCAACCTCATGCCTTGTTATAAGGTTATGCTGCATCTCACGGCGCCGCAAATCGAGATACCGGTACCGTAACCTAAGGGTCTCATCTACCGGAGATCCATCTATCTCAAAGGGCGGTGTCTTGGATTTGTTTAAAATCCTTATATCATCTACCTCTACCTCTACCCCACCGGTTGGAAGGTTTGGGTTTACCGTTCCCTCGGGTCTTTCCCTGACCCTTCCCGACAGGCTGAGGACATATTCGCTTCGTACCCTCTGCGCCTCACGGAATGCTGCACTCATGCCGGGATCGACAACAGCCTGAATTATTCCGGTTCTATCTCTTAAATCGAGGAATATCAACCCCCCGTGGTCACGCCGCTTCTGCACCCATCCCGCAAGAACGACCTCTGAACCGACGTCGTCTTTTCGTAAGGAACCGCACGTGTGCGTCCGCATCGCATATTTTGCTAGTGTTTCCATGTAGATCGCTCCATCTTTATACATGTATAGACTCAGGAATTGTAGCCTGAATAAAAGAAGAAGCTCCTGGCTTCTACGTTACGGCCCCCGTCTCCTGATTCTCTAAACTCGTTCTATAATACCAGAAAAATGCTGAACCAGCTCACTCAGCTTCACTTCCTGCTGCATTCCGCTCTCCAAATCCCTTACCATGACTACCCCTGATTCTAGCTCTTGAGAGCCGAGAAATACGACATATCGGAAATCCCTCCGGCTAGCTGCCTTCAGCTGTGCTTTTAAGCTCCGACCCATATAGTCTATATCCGAGCTAATCGCCTTTGACCTGAGTGCGTACATAAGGTTAACCGCCGCAGGTTTTGCTACATCATCTGCCACGGCTATGAATACTTCGGCCCCTTCTCCCATTGCCATAAAGATGCCTTCTTTTTCGACAGCTATCGCTAATCTCTCGGTACCGAGAGCGAAACCTATGCCGGGGGTGGGTGGTCCGCCAAACTCCTCAACCAACCGGTTGTATCTACCACCACCACCTATTGCATTCTGCGCGCCAAGCAGGGGGCTTATTACCTCGAAGGTCGTCTTTGTGTAATAGTCGAGGCCACGAACGAGTTCAGGCTTTATTATGTATGCAACGCCCTGCATCTCAAGGTAGTGCCTCACGGTGTCAAAGTGCCTGCGACACTCCTCATCAAGATAATCGATCAGCTTTGGTGCATCCCTCATTACCAGCAAGCAGCTCTCTTCTTTGCAATCAAACAGGCGCAAGGGGTTAAGCTCAATGCGCTTGTTACAGTCGCGGCAGAGGTGCTCGCGATTGTTCTCGGCATACTCTTTCAATAGCCTGATGTACTTGGGCCGATCGTTCTCACACCCCATGCTATTTATATAAAGGATCAATTCCTTTAAGCCAACAGCTTTCAAGTAATTTATCAGCAATAAGATACTCTCAGCATCGATAGCCGGGTCATCTGAACCGATCGCCTCAACGCCTATCTGCCAAAATTGCCGGTACCTCCCGGCTTGCGGGCGCTCGTAGCGGAACATCGGGCCTGAATAATATAACTTAACCGGCTGGGGAAGCTGGTTCATATTCTGCTCAACATATGCCCGTATAACCGGTGCGGTGCCTTCAGGCCTCAACGTGAGGCTTCTTCCGGCCTTATCCTCAAAGGTATACATCTCTTTCTGGACTATATCCGTTGAGGTACCGATGCTTCGCAGAAATACCTCAGTATGCTCGAAAATCGGCGTTATTATTGGTTTGTACCCATAGGTTTCGAATAACTCTGTCGCTTTCCGATCGAGGTATTGCCACTTTTCAGCCGTATCGGGTAGAATATCGGTTGTTCCTTTCGGTGCCTTAAACTGCAAACTTACTGCCTCCTTAATGGTTACACATACTACGTAAAGTATGGATTCCCCCGGCGCTCCTCACCAACGCTCGTTGAAGGACCGTGCCCCGGGTATATCTTTACCTGGTCAGGATAGGTAAATATTTTCTCTCTTACAGATTTTAACAAGCTTTCGTATGAGCCACCAGCTAAGTCTGTGCGACCAATCGAGCGGTAAAATATTAAATCGCCGGTAAACAGGGAATCCCCGATTTGAATGGTTACTCCCCCCCGAGTGTGCCCCGGTGTATGGATAATTTTAACATCCATATCGCCAATCTTTAAAACCTGCCCGTCGGTAAGCTCAAAATCAGCTTTTATTGTCTCATTCTCATCCTCACCGGCCATAAACCCCATGCTTAGCATGGGGTTTCCAAGCATTTCAAGATCGTCTTTATGAATTCCAATCTTTGCCCCTGTTTTTTCAGCAAGGATGCCGGCAACACCAAAATGATCCCAGTGCCCGTGTGTCAGTAGAATATATTTTACGTCAAGCGACTTAGCTGCTATCGTATCGAGAATAACCCCTGCATTTCCGGCCGGGTCGATTACGATCGCCTCATTTGCATACTCAGATGCGATAATATAGCAGTTTGTATCTAAATCACCAACAACTACCGTCTCTAAAAACATAATTAGTTCCCTTTCCCTAGTCTAGCAATGACATCAAAGCCGTCAGCTATCAGCCATCAGCTATCAGCTTTTCACCCTCACCCCAATCCTCTCCTATTGAGGGAGAGAGGGTATTACGCCTGATAAATCGGGCAACTACAGGTGGACACAGGGGCCACCCCTACAGCACTGGATAACCATTCCCACACCTTCTACCCTCGCTCCGATTCACCCATTCACCTATTCACCGATTCACCAGTTTACCCTTGTCCCTGGACCTTGGACTCTTAAAATATCCTCTTACTATCCAACAGAATGGTCACTGGGCCTTCGTTTATTATATTAACAGACATACGCGCCTGAAATTCACCCTCCTTTGTCGGTGCCACTTCGC
>DASQQM010000212.1:0-8544 GCA_035643475.1 Anaerolineae bacterium
CTTGCGGGGCACGAGCACTCGTATCGGTTACCATAAAAGGGATGGTAAGGAGGCGCTAGCACTTCTTCGGCCGAGACATTACCCTGGGGGTGATTTCGTCAGGATAAAGCACCAGCAGTATTTTATAGCTGAGGCGATGAAGCAGATGATGAGCTCATATGCGGATATCCCTAAGCTTGCATCAATAGCCGCGTCACATACAAAAACCAATATGGATATGAGGGAAATGATTGGCCTGGGCAGGGCCTTCATCGGCTCCGATGTTACGCTGCAGACGGCAATCGTCCCTGGTAAAACGGGGATGATAAAGGGAGTAAGCTACGTATTCCCGGATGAGGAAGCAAAGAATAGGTTGATCGAGGCCATGAGGGAAGGTAAGGACTTTCCAACTGGTGCGGAGAAGCGCAACACGTCCAACAGTCCATCTATATAGACAGCAACATGGGCCGACTCTACAACCGGCCCATTTTAAACGATTAAACTCTTGAAGACGACTCTTTAAGGAATACCTAGCTGGCCATCCCGTTGAACTTCTTCATTAAACTGGATTTCTTGTTGGCGGCGTTGTTCTTGTGAATAATTCCTTTTTCAGCGGCTTTGTCCAGCTTCGTTACTGCGGTTTTAAGCGCTGTCTCGGCTGCTTCTCGATCGCCGGAAGCTACCGCACTATCAAACTTGATGATATATGTTTTAAGAGCTGATCTTGTGCTCTTGTTGCGAATGCGCTGGCGCTCCGCCACCTTAATCCGCTTGATTTGTGACTTTATGTTTGCCAAGGCTATCCTCCTTTACATAAAACAGAAAAATTTTACCACAGAGTCTCAGGAACTGCAATATGCTTCTTCCTGGTTCGGTTGTATACCGTTTTACTAATTCATTATTCAACACCGGTAAGCGTACTTGCATAAGGTCGCTGTGCTATAATTATTGAGATTTTAGCAGGGAATTGCATCATTAGCCACATATCCGAGGTAATGGACGCAGGAATGCAAAACGAAGAATCAATCTCTATAGATAAAGCTGGGATAGCACCTTCGATAGCTAAATCGACCATCAAGATGTCTATGGCGACGGCCATAAGCCGCGGTACCGGATTTGTAAAGACCATGGCGCTGGCCATTGCCATTGGGGCAAGCCCTATTGCGGATGCTTTTAATACCGCCAATGTTATGCCGAATATTATCTTTGAGCTGGTGGTGGGGGGCATATTGGGTTCGGTCATCGTCCCAATCTACGTCCAGTACCTTGCGGAAAAGGGCGATGATGAGGCCCGTCACATGATAAGCAATCTTACAAACATCATCTTTACTATAGCTGCTGCGCTAAGTCTACTAGGGGTCGTCTTCGCCCCGTCTCTTGTTCGGCTTATCACGATATTCGAGCCAGCGAAGGCAACCCCGCTGATGATATCGTTCTTTCGCATATTCGCTCTTCAAATTATGTTCTATGCACTGGCGGCAGTTTTTACCGGGGTGCTTAACTCGCAGCGGCGGTTCACCATACCGATGGCTGCACCGATCTTTAATAATCTTGTTGTGATCATAACCATATTCGGTCTTTACCTGCCATTTAGGGAGAGTAACCCACAATTCGCCCTTGCCGCACTGGCCATAGGTACTACGATGGGTGTGGTAACAATGGCCATAGTGCAGATTCCATCTGTTATAAGGGTAGGCTTGAATTTCCGACTCAGCTTTAATCTACGGCACCCGGCGGTTAAACAGGTAGCCAAGCTGGGCCTGCCAATGCTCGGTTTTGCCGCCACCTATCAGGCTAACAATTCCATCATCTACTCATTACTGCAGCAATTTGACAAAGGGCCAACCGCATACGCCTATGCGTTACAATTTTTTCAGCTTCCTTATGCCATATTTGTCGTCTCGATAACCACCGCCATATTCACCGAGCTATCGCGGTTTGCCAACGCGCACGATATTCGGAGCTTTAAGCAGACGCTCTCGCTCGGCGTGCGCGCGACATCGTTTATCATCATTCCATCGGTCTTTTTTGTTGCCATAATGGCAAAGCCGATAATTGGCTTAACGCTGGAGCATGGCAATTTTGGTCCGGCCGATACTGAGATCACCGCCAGCGTGCTCACTTCATTTGCGCTTGCATTACTCTCTTACTCACTTTACAACATGCTCACCAGGGTTTATTATTCACTCCAGGACACGAAAACACCACTAAAAATCGGTGCCGTCAGCATTCCGCTGCAGATCGCCTTCAACTTCCTATTGATAAGATATTTGGAAGTGCGTGGTCTGCCGTTATCGTATGCGCTGGCGCTTACTTTTGCCGTCATAACACAATTATATGTGTTGCGGCGGAAGATAGGCCCGCTTGGAGCCTCGGTTATGTTAAAGGCGATGGGGAAACACCTCTTCGCCGCTATACCGGCTGGCATCGCCATGTACCTAGTGTATCGAGGCGTTGAGATCATAGGCCTGCCGCGCATGGTCAGCCAGGCGACCGAGATCACCGGCGCAGCTGGCATCGGTTTTGTAATTTATATGGGGTTGGCCCTATTGCTCGGGGTCGAAGAGGTCGATTTTATTAAGAAGCTGTTACAAAGGTTTGTTCGCAGCAGGTGAGCTGGGTAATCGCGGGCTTAGTTTGTTTATTCAGTAATTATTTAGCTATCAGCCGTCAGCGATCAGCAAGGAACGGTAAACGTCATTTATCCAAAGGCTGAAGGCTGAAGGCTGATTGCTGAGAGCTGGTAGCTACGAAAAGGTGAAACGTATTTAATGAGTCAGAAGCATATACGAAATTTTAGCATAATAGCACATATAGATCATGGGAAGTCCACGCTAGCGGATAGGCTGCTCGAGGCGACTAACACGCTCTCGGAGCGCGAGATGATGGATCAGGTCCTCGACTCGATGGACCTTGAACGGGAGCGTGGGATAACGATAAAGGCGCGCGCCGTCCGAATCAACTACACGGCGAAGGATGGGCAGGAGTATATCCTCAACCTCATCGATACACCCGGCCACGTTGACTTTACCTACGAGGTGTCGAGGAGCCTTGCCGCCTGTGAGGGGGCTCTTCTTGTCGTTGACGCCGCTCAAGGGGTAGAAGCCCAGACCCTGGCCAACGCGTTCCTCGCACTCGAAAACGACCTGGAGATCGTCCCGGTAATAAATAAGATCGATCTGCCCAGCGCCGAACCCGAGCGGGTTGCAGGCGAGATTGAGGAGAGCCTCGCTATCGACGCGAGCGATGCATTGATGGTGAGCGCAAAAACCGGGGAGGGCACCGCTGATGTCCTTGAGGCGATCGTTCAAAAAATTCCGGAGCCAAAGGGAGATCCCGAGGCACCGCTAAAGGCGCTCATATTCGACTCCTTCTTCGATTCATATCGTGGAGTCATCGTCTTTATCCGTGTTGTTGACGGGTCGATCGCGAAGGGGCAGAAGATACGGATGATGGCAACCGGGCGGGTGGCCGAAGTTGAGGAGATCGGGGTATTGCGCCCTGAGATGGAGAAAGTAGAAAGGCTCTCCACCGGTGAGGTTGGCTATTTAATCGCCGGGATCAAGGATGTCCGGGATAGTAAGGTCGGCGATACCATAACGAATGCAAAACACGGTGCAACCGAGCCGCTTCCCGGCTACCGAGAGGCAAAGCCGATGGTTTTCTGCGGTCTTTACCCGGTGGATGGTGGCCAGTATGAAGACCTTAGGGATGCGCTGGCAAAGCTCCAGCTCAATGACCCGGCTATGGTCTACGAGCCCGAGACGTCCTCAGCCCTCGGTTTTGGCTTCAGATGCGGCTTCCTCGGATTGTTGCACATGGAGATCATTAAAGAGCGGCTCGAGAGGGAATACGATCTCGAGTTGGTTGCAACCGCGCCGAGCGTCGCTTACCGGATAACGAAGACGAACGGTGAGCGTATAACGATACGGAATCCGTCAGAGATGCCGCAGCCCCACGAGATAGAGAGGATGGAAGAACCCTTCGTGTCGACGGTTGTACTGTTACCATCTGATTACGTGGGGACGGTAATGGAGCTCTGCCAGGAGAGGCGTGGAGAGTTTAAGAATATGCAGTACTTGAGCAAAACCAGAGTTGAGCTCCAGTACGACCTGCCGCTGGCCGAAATACTGCTCGACTTCTTCAACCAGCTTAAGTCACGCACCCGTGGCTATGCTTCGCTCGACTACGAACTTAAGGGGTATAAGGTGACCGAGCTGGTGAGGCTCGATATACTGCTTGCTGGCACGCCCGTTGACGCGTTCTCTTGCATAGTGCCGAAGGAGAGGGCGTATCAGCGCGGAAAAGAGCTGGTGGCTAAGCTGCGCGAGGTAATCCCGCGGCAGATGTTCGAGGTGCCGATCCAGGCAGCCATCGGAAGCAAGATCGTCTCCCGTGAGACAATAAAAGCGAAGAGAAAAGACGTTCTGGCCAAGTGCTATGGTGGTGACATCACGAGAAAGCGCAAACTTCTTGAAAAGCAAAAGGAAGGAAAGCGCAAGATGAAGCAGGTCGGACGGGTGGAAGTACCCCAGGAGGCCTTCATGCAGGTCCTCCGGGTGGAAGAGAAGTAGAGTGTAGAATAGAGTTACCAAGTATACTCTTAATCGATTGGACCAAGCTTGGAACACCCTCTCCGAGCGAGGTTGTGTGGTAAGCGAGATGCATCTGGTGCCTGCAATAGAGCGATAGAAGCTACAGCAAAGGCCTGCTGAACCTTCCCGTCACTTATTCCTCACGTGTATCAGCCCCGATATACCTATAACGATAAGGTAGACGGCAATAATATAGCTGAGGATTTGTGGTAATACGATTATGGCGATACCGAGTACGATTGCTCCGATTGCCGTTGCGAGAAATGAATAATTCAGGTTCAAGGCGCAAACCTCCCTATGTTAGCTATAAAACGGAAGATATGTCCGCCGGTTACGGGGATTAGTAAAAGAGCGTAGGGGAAAATCCTCTACGCTCTAAGAGTGCGACTTACCTATGCCGCCTTCATCTTTTGTTCGATCTCGGGGCAGGTGGTGACATCAATCGGCGAATTGTACATATCATGCGGGCACGCCATCAGGAGGTCCCGCATCGGCATCATTTTGCCCTTTTCGACTTCGACTTGGCGATCGCCGACTTGATCCATCAAATCCTGACGACTGATCGGGAAGTTAACACCAGCGAGTGCCTGGCTTAAAGAAGCAGCACCGTAGGCTTCGCCCTTTTCCGGTCCTGGCTTATGTTCCATCATGTTCACTCCTTTTCTGTGTGGATTCGGTATCTACTGTATACGCTCTATCACACGTATATTTATGTCCTGCCTACGTTTAGTTTTACCCGCATAAGTGCTTATTAAACGACCTGGAAAGGTCTACGCGCTCCCGTGCCAGTGGGTGCCCACGACTTAGCCTCGCGTCGCGAGGGAGTGGGAGGTGATTCATCGAAGCAAAAGGCCACGAGGGCTATAGCTCTGGCTCGGTGCTTTGCCCTTTGATGCCAAGCGTGCAGTAGCCAAGACCCGTGGGAAGTAACGCACTATCATATTGACATTTACGCAGGTAAAGAGATAAGGTTATAAAACAAGACTAATTTAGTCCGAAATAGAGAGCTGGAAGCGAATCGGAACGGGAGGAGTATGCAGGTTACAAAACGGTCGGAGTATAGCATATTAAGCGTCCTTTACCTAGCTGAGCATGATGGGGTGGCGGATATTGGCGAGATCGCAGCGGCACAGCGTATTCCGGACTCGTTAGTGGCCAAGGCACTTCAAGAGCTTGTTAAAGCGGGCATATTGGCCTCAAAGCGCGGTCCTGGAGGTGGGTTCAGCCTCGCCCGCCCCGCAGGCGAGATCAATCTGCTCGAGATCATTGAGGCCACGGAGGGGCCGATCGCGATCAGTGAGTGCCTTGCTGATAGTGGCAGCTGTAACAGCTATGCCTGCAGGCTCGAGCCTGTGTGGAGGAGCGTGCAGGACTCAATCCGCACGACGCTTGCGAGGGTAACAGTGCAAGGCGTTATCGATGCCGGGCGTGGTGCGACCGGTACTATAGATATCGTAAGCCCCGGGCAGGACAGCGCAGCGTTCCGGTCCGGCGATATCCACGCGACACGCCCTATTATTCTCTGCGACTTTGATGGCACCATCAGCAAGCAGGATGTATCCGATACGATTTTTACACTGTGGCTGGGCGAGACATGGGCCGCAATCGACAACGAATACCACAACGAGAAGCTCTCCATGGTCGAGCTCTACGAGAGGTGCTGGTCACTCGTAGACGCAGGTGAGGATGAGTTGTACGATTTTATTGACAGGGTCGAGATCGATCCGCACTTCGAGGAGTTTATCCGGCAGAGCAGGGCATCGGGCATACCCGTTTTTCTAGTGAGCGATGGGTTTGATCTTTATATCGACCGTATTATGGGCCGGTATGGGCTCTCTGATCTCGTTCACTACTCGAACCACCTGTCATTCGATGGTAACAGGCCGGTACCTGAGTTTAACAATCGTCATCCCGAATGTACCCAGTGCGCAAACTGCAAGAAGTTTGTAATGGACGAGAAGCGAAATGCCGCGGATTTTACTATCTATATCGGGAATGGGTTCTCCGACAGGTGCGCTGCGGAACACGCAGACCTGGTGTTTGCAAAGGACAGCTTGCTTGAACATTGCAGGGATAAGGGAATCCCCCACGTGCCATACGAGCACTTTGGGGAGATCGTAAAGTATTTGGAAGAGTATGAGATATTCAAGAGGTAAGCAGCAATGGAAGAGAGGAACTAAAAATTACAGGCCAGGATTAAAGATTAACCGGATGCACATTGTGCTGCTGCTCTCCCAATACTTTAGAGCATAAATAGCTGCAGCTGCTGGCAAGCACAGTGCTCTGCACCTAGTACTTTTTGGTGATTAACACATGATTAACAAAGCACGACTTGTAGAACAACTGAAGAGCGTTCCTACCCGCCCTGGCGTTTATATATACCGTGGCTTGGATGGGGCGGTTATCTATGTCGGTAAGGCGAAGTCCCTTAGAAACCGCATGCGCTCCTACTTTCAGAGCGGCGACAGCACCCCGAAAACAAGGGCGCTCGTTGAGAGGATCGCGGACTTCGAGTTCTACGTGACTGACAACGAGATAGAAGCGCTCGTTCTTGAGTGCAACCTTATTAAGAAGCACCGCCCGACGTTTAACGTCTCCTACCGGGATGACAAAAGCTACCCCTACCTGGCCATAACCTGGCAGGACGATTTCCCTCGCATCATGATAACAAGGGAGCACCACAGGAGGGGCACCAAGTATCACGGGCCATATACCAGCGTCCAGGCGGTAAGGGAGACCTTCGATACCCTAAGGCGGATATTTCCATTTAGGACGTGTAAGCGACGCGCACCGGGAAAGTCGACGGGCTCACCATGCCTCAACTACCATATCAAGCGATGTATGGGGCCGTGTATAGGGGCCGTATCAAAAGAGGAATACCGGGCAATGATGGAGAAGGTCGAGCTATTTCTAGAGGGGCATCCAGAGCCAGTGATCAAGCAGCTCGAAGCGGAGATGCAGGGGGCAGCGGCAAATCTTGAATTTGAACGGGCGGCGCGCGTGCGGGATCGGCTCGAGGCGGCCCGGCTTGTACTGCAGAAACAGAAGATCGTTTCGGAGGCCGGGGAGGATTATGATGTTGTCGGCGTTAGTATCGATGGCTCCCTGGGGTGCATAAATCTCTCGATCGTTCGCGACGGTAAACTTATTGGGAGCGAGAACTTCATCCTCGATAGGGGAGAATCGGATGAGGATATGCTGGGCCCCTTCATTAAACAGCACTATATAAGCTCAACTGCAGTTCCCCCGCAGATCCTGGTGCCGGTGGAGGTTGAGGAGAGCGAGCTCATAGAGGCATGGCTCACCGGCAAAAGGGGGACAAAGGTATCGTTGAGGGTCCCCCAGCGCGGGGATAAGCGCGAGCTTATCGATATGGCGGCGGCGAATGCCCAGCATGCATTAGCGATGTCGATAATAAAACACTCGTGGGAGAAGGAGTCTTCAACGGTTGCGCTTGAAGCGCTCGCATCGGTATTATCGCTTCCGGCATCCCCATCTCGTATCGAGTGCTTTGATATCTCCACCATCCAGGGGCACAGCTCAGTCGGGTCGATGATCGTTTTTAAAGACGGGCGGGCCTCTAAGGATGATTATCGCAAGTTCAGGGTCAGGTACGATGGCGGCGTAAATGATTATGCCATGATGCATGAGGTGGTGCGCCGCAGGCTGGAGTACCTGAAGGACAAGTTTGACCCAGCCTTTACAAGTAGGCCTGACCTTATTATCGTTGATGGTGGAAAATCCCAGCTCTCTGCAGCCATACTGGCGATGCAGGAGACCGGCCTTGATGGTATTCCCATCATCGGCCTTGCGAAGAGGGAAGAAGCGATATATATGCCTGGGATTGCTGAGCCGATAGTGCTTGACCGGGGATCTGCAGCTCTGAAATTGGTGCAGAGGATACGGGATGAGGCCCATCGCTATGCCATAACGTACCACAGGAAGCTTCGCGGCAAGGCAATGGTTGAAT
>DASQQM010000213.1:0-2473 GCA_035643475.1 Anaerolineae bacterium
AGAAGTGTAGGAGTAGCCATTATCCAAGCGGAAGTAAAAGATGTGGGTAATGAGCCACTAGCCAATGAATTATACCTGTTATTGTAAGGAGCGAGCCTTAGCGAGCGACGTGACAACCTCAAATCCTCGTCTCTTACCCTCCTGTCTTCCGCAATGCAGCACCCTAATTCTTTCGAATAACGTCATAGAGCAGCTGTTGTTCTGCATCCATCTTTAGGAGTGCCTTTTCTTTTCTCTTCGAATGCGGAAGAATGTATTCCACCTCGTACATAGTGTGGGTCAGTTCAGCGGCTCGTTTTGGACTAAAGCCAGCCTGGTGTTTGTAAAGGAGCCGCTCTAACTCTTTGTAAATCGTGTACGCGACAAAAGCGATTGAGATGTGGGCTTCAATCCGCTGTCTGAGGTAGTGATAAATGGGTCGGATTTTGAGATCGGTTTTTGATATGCGAAACGCTTTTTCTATCTGCCAGAGATGGTTGTAATTTTCTACAACCTCATTCGGGGAGAGCACTGTGTTGGTGATGTACCCCTTTAAGCCATCCCAGCGCTCATCGTCTCTTACTTTGTCCTCATCGATTTCAACCTCCACGCTTCCCCGTAAGGCTAAGAACTTGTTGTAGCCTCTATTGTTGATGCTCTCTTTCGTGAGCCTGCCTGACTTAACCCTCTCACGCAGTCTCTTTAAACCCCGCTCACGGTTGTAGGCATCTTTTTTCTTGCGTTTGTCGGAATAGGTGATGATGAGCCGGGTGCCGTCAGCTCTTTTAATCGCAATACCATCGCCGTCTTGTAGGCCTTCGGCTTTCTCGAGGATTTTGTTTTTGATCTGCTCGGTCTCGTTCTTTATGCGAGCGCCGATGATAAACTCGTAGTCTTCTTGGGAGAGATCAGATAGGTTCTTCTTGGAAAGCAGGGCGGCATCGGCGATAACTATTGGCTTTTTGAAACCATACTTTGCTTGGATGCCTTCAAGTATCGGCAGAAGCGTGTGCCCCTCAAAGGTGTTGCCCTTAAAAATATCGTAGCCAATGGGGTAGCCCCGCTCTCCCACGAGTAGCCCCAGCATAATCTGGGGCTTTTGAAATTTGCCGTCTTTTGAAAAACCGATCTTTCGTAAGTCATCTTCGTCCTCGGCCTCAAAGTAGAGAGTGGTCATGTCGTAAAAGACCACCGAGATGCGCTTTAAGCGTCGTTTGGTGTATTCAAACGCTATCCTTTGGACTGTTTCTTTGTGAGTGCTGGCAAGTTTGTCTAAAAACCGATAGATCGCATCTGCGCTCGTTTCTATGCCCCGGTACCGGTACAGATAATCAACCATCTTAAGCTTGCTGGCGGGATACGCCAGCCTGGCAATGGTGATGTGGCGGAAGAGTTCATCCTCTACCGCATTAAAGCCAATCCAGTCAAACAGGGTGCCGAAGATGAGCTCGGGGCCGATGGTGTGCACTTGTAGGTTTGAGAGGTTCTCGATGAAGCTTTTGATACTCAAGTCAGTCTCTGAGAGGGTTGAAAACAGCGGGAGCTGGTTGGCGGGATGATGGATAAAGTTTTTTGCCTCCAGGACAAAGCGCTCTATTTCTTCAGGGTTACTGGAAGAGCCGATGGTTTTTACTACCCGATACCTTCCACCCACTTTGGAGACGATTTGTATGCTCATTGATCCGCTTCTATTACGGTTTTTTCGAACGAACATGCCCTAATCATACCGTGCAGCACCCAAATTGCAAGGTTATATACCGCTTGACCAGCACTTCTTATGCGAAAAAATGAGGGGTGCGGAAGACAGGAGAAGGCGAGAAGGGTAGCTAACTAATCAAGAAGATAGCAGCTGCCTAATGTGCCAGTAAAAGGGATATGGCACCCATAATACCGAAAGCGATTGAAAGAGAAAACTCCTTAGTATCCGTTAGAAGCAATTATAAAAAATACTCAGGTCATGACATGTAACAATACAGGGGTTATGAATGCTAATCCGATGCTCCACGCCTTAAGCCCAATTTGAGGAAGCACCTCTGGTTGTTGCTACTTGCTGTTATGCCCTAAGTTTATAGCCAATCGGATTACCTTTAATTAAGTCTACAGCATGCTTGATGCCATATGAATATATGATGCCCGTGTTATATCGATATACTAAAGGAATCTCTTGAAAATGAATCTCTTGACCTGCCTGATATATAGGCTCTTCCTCCTGTCGATATCCAGAGATAACCGATGCAACCTTGAAGTTCTGCCGGTTAGCCTCTTTGAAAACAACTGGGCCGCCAGAGAACCCTGGATTGTTATGTCCATCTAGATAGTATATTTGCACACCGTTTTCGGTTGTATGTATGCAAGATAAGATCGCCTTTTTAACAAAAGGCAGAGGAAAACCTCTATTTAGGTTGCCAAGCTCAACTCTCATGCCGTATGGAAAACCCAAAAAGAAAACATCTTGGCCGTAAACGATGCCGTCCGAAGTCGGCTCAAGCTCTAG
>DASQQM010000214.1:0-2724 GCA_035643475.1 Anaerolineae bacterium
CAACTGGTGCAGCATTTCCCAGCCAAGTTCAGTACGAATTTCACGAGCTCTTATTGTCTCCATTACTAATTATCCTTGCTAAGGTGCGTTTTTTTTGTTAAGCTGAACTTGTTTAGGCAAGCTATATAGCGCAATTAACAGGATGTATATCACCCCTGTCAGGTTGGCTTGCCTAAACACGTAAAATGCGCTTCCTGGCAGGGGTGGCCCTATTCTGGCAATAGAATTGCCAGAATCGAGAATCGAAAATAGAAAATAGAAAATCGATTGAATTATTGCGGGATAAATTAGAAGAATGAGAGTTTATTAGCTTAAAGCATTTTCTATTCGGTCGATTCTCGAAGCCACTTCCTTGAGGAAGAGGTTAGGGTGAGTGCTCTCACATCTTACCCGCATGCTGATAGCTGATAGCTAACAGCCGATAGCTATTTTAAAATCGACGCTATGTTAGGCATCGAAGATATGGAGAGTTATAAGTCTTATTATGGAGCTTAATCCAAAAAGGCGAAAAAAAGTTTTATTGGTAATCTTCGGGCTAGTTTCAATCGCCATCATCCTCGCTCTTATTGCCCCGGAAGAAGCAACACTTGGAAGCTATATCAAGTTAATTTACATTCACGCAGCGGTTACCTGGGTGGGTATGCTCATGTTTGCCACCTCGGGTGTACTCGCCCTGTTATCCATGGCGCGCATGCTTGTATCACGAAAATACAAGGACTCATCGGCTAAGGACGCTTTGGTTGACTGGTCCTCAGCCAGCCAATCGACCGCACTACACTTCTGGGCAACAAGCGTTTTGATCGGCTCGACCGCGGCGTATCTTACCTGGGGTCCAGATTTCTGGAGCATGGAGCCACGCCTCCCTGTCGCTTTGTTTATCCTGGTGCTGTCGTTTGCCGTGTATCAACTCGGCCAGATAGTGACGGATAAGATGATGCGAGCGGCGCTCAATTTAGGGCTGCCGAGCTTCGCCACGCTGTTGCTTTTGGTGACCGGCAAGCTCGTCCATCCAAATAATGCTTTTGCCAAATCCGGTTCTTTTGAGATAAAACTTTTTGCCGGGCTGATTACGCTGGTATTTATTATCGTCGCTGCTACTTCCACAGTGCTGTTCAACGCTAAGTTGAAGAGAGATAGTGCGGAGGTGGAGCTTGTAGGATAAAGTAAAATAAGCGTGCAATGGTTTCTTAAATCACTGCACAGCAAGTGAGGGTCTGTAATTGACCTGACCAGCTTTTATGTTTAGACTACAATCTGTAGTAAGATGCGTAATGCGGCCTCTTCGGCCGTCTTTCTTGAAGGCATATGATTTGAGAGGAGATTGGGATGGCAGATAGCAGGAGTAAAAAGCGACTACTGGTAGTCACCGCTGTTCTTCTCGTTATTATCGGGGGCATGATCTATACATCAGCGGGTGGTTCGTCGGTTGCCTATTATGAAACAATAGGTGAGGCAGCTGGTGATCCTTCTAATATCGGTAAATCGATCAGTGTGGGTGGCGAGGTGGTCGAGAAATCGGTTGTGCAGAATGGCAACACCGCCACCTTTAAGATTTTCGATCAAAAGCATAAAAGCGATCAGCTGACCGTAGTTTATACGCGTCAGCTACCGAATCCATTCGGCGGGGGCATTTACACCGTCGTCACGGGGAAGCTCGTGTCGAAGGATAGGATTGAGGCCACGAAACTAGTAACTAAGTGCCCGTCGAAATATGAAGAGCAGAAAGAGAAAAAAGGGGAGACAAATAGATGAGAAGTATAGGCTATCTTGCCCTTATCGTATCGATTGCATTATCGCTTTATACAGCCTACACCTTTTATGTGGGCAATAAAAATAAGCCGCGAAAGGGTGAGAAGCAGCAAAAGGCGGGCAATGACGGTATCATATGGCAGTTTGCAGGCGTCACCTTTGCAGGGCTGATCCTTTTAATAGCGTTTATAAGCGATGATTTCTCGTTCGGCTATGTTGCAGATCACTCGACGCCGCAGATGAGCGTCTTTTACAAGATAGCTGCTTTCTGGGCTGGCCATGAAGGATCGCTTCTCCTCTGGCTCTGGATGCTTACCAGTATTACTGCCACGATTGCCTTTTTAAATCGCAAGAACGACCGGTTAACGAATATCGCGCTCTATGTTGCGAACTACGTCCAGCTGTTCTTCCTGGTCACCCTCCTCACCGCCACAAATCCTTTCAGGGGAGCCGAACTCGGTATGCCCCCCACCGGCGTTGGCTTAAACCCACTCTTGATGCACTGGGCGATGGTGCTCCATCCGCCGACGCTTTTCATGGGGTATGCCGGCCTTACTATACCGTTCGCATTTGCGATTGCGGCGCTGGTGGATAGAAATTCTTCGAGCGACTGGATCAACCGGGTCAAAAAGTGGACTCTCTTTGCATGGCTCTTCTTAACCATTGGCATATTCTTAGGTGCGCTCTGGGCCTACGTCGTTTTAGGCTGGGGTGGCTACTGGGGCTGGGACCCTGTAGAGAACGCCTCGATTCTCCCGTGGTTTGCAGGAACGGCGCTTCTTCACACCTTCACCATGTACCGTCGCCGGGGCGGCATGAAGATTTGGGCGGTAGCACTGGCATCGATCTCATTTATAATGAGCATTTTGGGCACATTTATAACGCGCTCCGGTCTTATCCAATCGGTACATGCGTTCCCCGAGCTCAGGATGGACCTCACTCTCTTATTCGGTGGCCTTATGCTTGGTGCCGGTA
>DASQQM010000215.1:0-15164 GCA_035643475.1 Anaerolineae bacterium
AGAAGTGTAGGAGTAGCCATTATCCAAGCGGAAGTAAAAGATGTGGGTAATGAGCCACTAGCCAATGAATTATACCTGTTATTGTAAGGAGCGAGCCTTAGCGAGCGACGTGACAACCTCAAATCCTCGTCTCTTACCCTCACTGACCGGGAACCGGAGACTGGGGACTAGTAGAGATCGTCCGATGAATCGGACAACTACGGGTAATTATCGGTACGGCAGCACCTTGGCACGTTGGCACATCAGGACCGGTAACTGCAGCACGGCAGCACTGGCTAACTGCATTATCCCTATCCCACAAGGGCTTCGATAAATTCTTCCGGATTAAATTCTTGAAGATCATCCATGCCCTCACCAACGCCTACATACCTGATCGGTATAGCAAGATCGTCCTGGATGGCGAGGACTATACCACCCTTTGCAGTCCCATCGAGCTTTGTAAGAACTATCCCATCAACATTTAATGCTTCATGGAAAAGCCTAGCCTGGGCTATGCCATTCTGCCCAGTGGTTGCGTCGATAACCAGAAGGGTCTCGAGCTCAGCATCGCCTTTCTCGCGTTCGGCTATCCTCTTTATCTTTTTTAGCTCTTCCATAAGATTTACATATGTATGCAACCTGCCGGCGGTGTCGATCAGCAGAACATCCAGTCTTCTTGCATTGGAGGCATGAATAGCATCATAGACAACGGCAGCGGGGTCGGCGCCTCGTTCATGTTTTACAATATCAACCCCTAAGCGCCTTGCCCAGATATCGAGCTGCTCCACGGCGGCGGCTCTAAACGTATCCGCTGCTCCTAAAAGGACGGATTTTCCATCCTTAACAAAACTCCTAGCCAGCTTGGCTATTGTCGTGGTCTTCCCAGTTCCATTAACCCCCACTATCAAATAAACCCTGCGCATAGCCGTATCATGCGCTGTTTGTGGTGCCCTCGACCTCAATATATCCGTCAGTTCCTCTTTCAGCAATTCTAGTACCATTTCGGGTTCGCTAATCCTTTCATACCCAACCCTATCTCTAAGGTTGTCGATCACCCGCATAGTTGACTCAATGCCCAGGTCGGCCTGGATAAGTATGGCCTCGATATCATCCCATAACTCATCATCTATTTTCTCATGGAGCGTTAACAGACCGCTTATCTTGCCCACTATATTATCGCGGCTCTTCGTAAGACCGCTCTTGAGCCTAGCAAACCATGAAACTTCCTCTTCTTGTGATTCCTCGATTATCTCTTCGATCTGTTCTTCTATCTCTTCTGGTTCGACAACCTCTTCAGCCTTTTTCTCTTCTTCAGCGACTTCAATTTCATCGATCTCTTCCTCTTTTCTCTGTCGCTTAAACCATCTAATCATAATACACTCCCCTAAACCCTCCCTCCCAGGAGGTGGATTTAATAAAATCAAACCTTAATTACACATCATATCCGCTTCATGTCAATAACCCGCTATATTTGCGCGCTCGACACCTTTAAGCTTGTTCTATTTACTTGCTTACCCGCTCCCCTTGCTTAACTCACACCGATCGTTACCTCGCTGAACTTCTGAGATATCAACCTGGAGACACCGTCCACCTGCATCGATACCCCATATAGCGAATCGGCAATCTCCATCGTTCTCCTTTGGTGCGTTACTATTAGGATTTGGCTACTTTGTTTCATTCGTATCAACAGCGAAATGAATCGCTGCAGGTTTATGTCATCAAGAGCAGCCTCCACCTCGTCAAGAACGTAGAACGGACTTGGCCTTACTTGGTTTAATGCAAATGAAAACGCGAGCGAGACGAGCGATTTTTCACCTCCTGAGAGAAGCGACAGCCGCTGGAGTTTTTTACCCTCAGGCTGGGCAACGATATCGACCCCGTTCTCTGCGAAATCCTCCGGTTCCGTGTATACGAGTTCAGCCTTCCCGCCGGGGAAGAGCGATTCAAATATCGATTGGAAGCTTTTATTTACCCTCTCGAATGTATCAACAAAGCGATCCTTCATTTTTTGGTCAATCGCACTTATTACCTGGATTAACGCGCGCTTACCCCTCTGGATGTCCTCTATCTGCTCTACAAACAAGGTATGTCTCTTCTCAAGCTGGCTATATTCATCAATTGCTACCTGGTTAATCGGGCCTAGCATGGCTATCCTTCGTCTTATGCGAGATGCCTCAGCTTCAGATAGTTCCCTTGAGGTGGCAAGCTCATATTTAAGCGCCTTTTCGAAGGGAACATCGTATTCATCGACTATCTTTTGAACGGCAGTGGTAACCCTGAGTTCGAGCTGTGCCTTATTCACTTCTGACTCATGTATCCGCTTTACCAGTACCTCTATCCGATCGCTTATCCTACTCGCCTCAAGCTGGCTCTGCCTCAAAGCCTGTCTTAGGCTCTCGAGCACTTCTTCTTCGGAAGCGCTTTCTTCGCCTATCTGATCATTGCGTAAGGATATCGATTCCAAGAGTTTTTCATAGACCGCTTTTAGCGGCATCACCTTTGACTGCAATCCCTGAATGAGCCCGAGGAACTCGCGCTCCTTTCCAACTTGCGCATCAAAGCCGTTTAGTTCTCTCTCTATGCTCACGAGCCTTCTTTCATTATGGGATTCCTTATCTTTTAGTGATTGGATATCGACCTTCGCTCTTCCCAGCTCTACTTTTGCCCTGGATTCCTCCTCAAGGTATGTATCTTTACTATTTACTGCATCGTCCAGCGCAGACCGTATATGACGCAGCTTATCGTTATGAACCTTTGCTTCCTGCTTTATGCCCAGGATGCGCTCGCCATCATCTCGCAATTTTTGTTCCAGCTCGTGGATTTTATAATGCATTCTTTCTTCCTGGTTGACCAGCCGAGACCTCTCATGATCCACATCGGCAAGTGACTGCTTCAGCCTGGATTGTTCAACCTTCATTGCCTGCACCTTTACTAATACACCATTCTCTTGTATATTAAGCTCTTCGAGGCGGTGATCGATCTCAGCCTTAACCTCTTCTATCTCCATTATCGTATTTTCATTCTCGGTAATGCAGTCCCTTAATTCCCTTAACTCCCGCTGGTAACCTAGTATACCCACCGTCTCGCTTACCGCACCGAGAACCACCTTTCCGTTCGGAAAGATGATCTCACCATCAACCGTTACGAGCACCTCATTTTTTAACTCCTCTTGCAAAGACAGTGCCGCATCAAGATCGGTGACTATATATACATTGCCAAGAAGCATCTGAACCACATGCTTAAATTCTTTAGGATATGAGACCACATCTAGCGCACTGGTCCCAAATGGTAATCTCATATCCTGAAGATCATATTTTACTCGGTCGTTCGATATAAAAGAGGTGATTCCCACGGGTTCATTCCGCTTAGAGAGGATTAAATTTTTCAAGCTCTCGGTTTTCTCAACCACAACGCAGAATATGTCGCCGCCAAGAACCGCCCCTATCGCCTTTTCATATTCCGGTCTTACACGGATCGCATCCTTCACTAATCCAACCATATCCGGCATATCGGTTACACCTAGAGACACCGCGATATCTTTGATTGTTGGAAATGAATTGACTATATCTTCGAGGGCCTTCACTCTTGCCCTTGTACCCGCAAGCTCCTGCTGTAATCTACCAACTTCGCTGCGCTTCTCTTTATACTCAGCTGATAACCGTTCTATAAGCACAGTTAGCTCATTAAGCTGGTTCTCGAAATCAGCCAGCTCAGTATCGATGCGCTCTACCTCGTTTTTCTTCTCCTCCGCACGCTGAAGAGAACCATGTTTCTTCTTTACTAGAGCTTCCAGCTCTGTCCTAAGAAACTCAAGTTGGTTTTCGGTCGTCTGTATTGAAAGCTGCAACTCATTTACTGCACTTTGGTGGCTACTTACTGCACGACTACCGCTCTGCTCTTCTCTCCTCAACTCCTCTATTGTGCTCTCAAGCTGCTTTCTTTTCGACTGTATCTCATCAACTTCTGCTTCAAGATTAGAAAGCGCCGCTCCTTTTCTTTCCAGATCAGCACGCAGAGCGACCTTCTCCTTTTTATGCCAGTGGCGCTGTGCAATTAAATTGCCCTTTCGCTGCTCTGCCTGCGATATGGTGCGCTTTACTTCCCTTATCCTCTGCTCTACATTTTTAGATTTCTCCTCAAGAAGCCTTATGCTTGAGTGGATTTTTTCCTCTGCCGATTGCAGACTTCGCCTCTTCTCCCCTATGTCTCTAGAGGAGAAATTTTTATTCTCAAACTCGAGCTGGAGTTTTTCATAAGAAGCGTGCTCGGCTGCATAATTACTTCTTAATTTAGCTAAGCCCGCGTTAAGCCGGTCCTCAGCGACCACCACTTCCTCCCACTCCTCCTGGAGTTCCTTAAGCTCATATATAGCTAATCCGATCTCAAGTGTCCTTAATTTCTCGCTTAACACAAGGTACTCTTGAGCCTTATTGGCCTGGTTTCGCAGGGGCTTTAGCTGGCGATGTATTTCTTGCGCTATATCTTTTACTCTCTGAAGGTTCTGGTCCATTGATGCAAGCTTCCTAATGGCCCTCTCCTTACGCTTCTTGTGCTTAAGGATCCCGCCGGCCTCTTCGATTAAGATTCGCCTCTCTTCCGGCTTGCTGCTTAGTATTTCTTCAAGTCGTCCCTGACCAATAATTGAATACATCCCCCTGCCGAGACCCGTGTCTGATAGCAGCTCATGTATATCTAATAGTCTGCACGGGGAATTGTTGATGTAATAATCGCTCTCCCCAGAACGGTAAAGCCGCCTTGTTATTGTTACTTCGGTGAATTCGATAGGCAAAGTGCTATCCTCGTTGCTTAAGCATAGCGACGCCTCGGCCATCCCAAGGGCTGGCTTTACCGCACTCCCTGAAAAAATAACGTCTTCCATAGACCCGCTACGGAGTGATCGTGGGCTCTGCTCACCAAGCACCCACATCACAGCATCGCTGATATTGCTTTTGCCGCTCCCATTAGGCCCAACTATTGCCGTAATGCCTGGCTCAAATTGTATAACCGTTCTCTCTGCAAATGATTTAAATCCACGTAGGGCCAACGATTTCAGATACAACTAGTACTCTCCTAAGGCGTTCAAAACGGTGCATTGTAAACTCTTAAGCAGATTGCTTAAGAGTTATCTATAATGTAAGCATTTGAACTTTTGGTGGCATTTGTTCCAGGCCTAGATTGCGCTCCCAAGTCGTTCAGTGATCCATATTTTACAATAAGACCGCTACTTCACTAAACAAGCGGTTTATCCTATTGCTTCTCTTTGAATTTCCTTAGCGCCTCCTGTGCGGCCTCCTGCTCGGCTTTTTTCTTGCTCTTACCGACTCCCCTGCCCCAAATATGGTCATTGATGTAGACTTTTACTACAAAGCTTCTATCATGAACGGGGCCATATTCATCTACGGTCCGATACCTTGGAATATTACCATATTTAGCCATTACTAGCTCTTGTAGCCTTGTCTTCGGGTCTCCAAATTGCCCAAGCGCCGCCCGCTCATCGATGAGTTTCTTGAAATTGTTTAGCACGAATTCCTTCGCGGCACCCATGCCCTGATCCAGGTATATTGCCCCAATGATCGCCTCGAGGGCGTCCCCCAATATTGATACCCTGGTTCTTCCTCCCGTCTGCTCGGCACCCTTACCCATAAAAATGCATTCACCAACATGTAGCACCTGCGCCACTTCGGCGAGGATACTTGCGTTTACCACATTTGCCCTCAGCTTAGCGAGGTCTCCCTCGCTAAGCTCCGGAAATGCATAGTATATATATTCAGTAACCGATAGATTTAAGACAGAATCGCCCAGAAACTCCAGCTTTTCATTTGTCTCTGGAAGGTTTTTTTCGAAGCTGTATGACCTGTGGGTTAACGCCCGGAATAATAAATCCTTATTCGTGAAAGAAACACCCATGTAGTGTTCAGCCATAGCAACGCTCTCAGATAAAGACATTAATTAATACCTCTTTCCATGAAGCAGCCCTGAGGGATGCTGGTAGCTGATAACTGATAGCCGATAGCTGTGGAAAGCGCTATGAGCTATGAGATATGAGCTATTGCACCACAGGACTACTACTCTATATATTGTTTCTATGATCTACTAGTTTTACTGGTCCTCAAATTTCTTGATAATAATACTTGCATTATGCCCGCCAAAGCCAAAAGAGTTCGATAGCGCTATCCTTATATTCCTCTTTACCGCCTTATGTGGCACATAATTAAGGTCGCATTGCGGATCGAGCGTATCGAGATTTATCGTAGGAGGCACTACCCCGTTCTCAACAGCAAGCGCAGACGCGATGATCTCAATGGCGCCAGCAGCGCCAAGCAAGTGGCCGGTCATGGATTTTGTTGAGCTTATTAGTAGATCGTACGCGCGGTCTCTGAAAAGGTTCTTTATCGCCTTCGTCTCAGCAATATCTCCTATTTCGGTTGATGTACCATGGGCGTTTATATAATCAACGTCTTCCATACCTATGCCCGCCGTGTCGATAGCCATTTTCATTGCTCTCATAGCCCCAGAGCCACTCGGATCAGGCTGGGTTATATGGTATGCATCACCTGTGGCCCCATACCCTATGATTTCGGCATAAATTTTGGCGCCTCTCGCCTTTGCCCTACTGAGCTCCTCAATTATTAGTATTCCTGCCCCTTCGGCCATTACAAAGCCATCCCTATCAATATCAAAAGGACGGCTCGCTCTCTCCGGTTCATCATTCCTTGTTGATAAAGTCCTCGCGGCACAGAAAGCGGCTACTCCAAGAGGAGTAATTGGCGCTTCGGCGCCCCCGGTAATCATAGTGTCGGCGATTCCGCGCTTGATCATCTCGTAAGCTTCGCCGATCGCATGACTGCTCGATGCGCATGCGGATACTGTACATACATTAGGGCCCCTGGCCCCAAAAAGTATAGAGATTTGGCCGGCAGCCAGGTCTGTTATCATCATCGGTATAAGAAAAGGACTCACCCGGCGTGGACCCTTCTCGACAAGCACCTGGTGCTGATTCTCCATCGTCCCGAGCCCACCAGTTCCCGAGCCAACTATAACGCCTGTTGCATCGGCGATATCCGGAGTTATCTCAAGACCGGCATCTTTTAAGGCAATCGACGTTGCAGCGACAGCAAGCTGCTGGAACCTATCCATCCGGCGTGCCTCTTTTGCCCCCATAAAATCGGCCGCGTTAAATGCTGGGATTTCGCCGCCGATTGTCGTCGTGTAGCCTTCTGGCTTAAATAGGGTAATCGGCCCTATGCCGGAACTTCCCTTCACAAGATTGGACCAGAACTCCTCGTTTCCAATGCCAACCGAAGTGAATGGTCCCATCCCGGTTATAACGACCCGCCTACCCATATGTAATCACCGAACGCCGTGTTATCTCATATTCCTGCACGAGATGCTTAAATATCTCCTTTACTGAGAGTATCTTTACTATCTCACCGATACGTTCTCCACAAAATATAAGGCCATTCTCTAGGTCGCCCTGCCGGGCCTTCTCCAGTGCATCTATTACGCAGTAAACCTTGTTGCACTCTTTAAGGCAGCGAACGCACCGTGCTTTAATCTTTTCGCTATCCACATCCTTGAGCCTTTTAACAAAACCATTGTTTAATGCCCGAGCGGGCATACCGACCGGGCTCTCGACCAGCACAACGTCTTCTGGTCTCGCATTAACACATGCCTGCTTCCATTCCATAGCGGCATTGGATTCGATGCTGACCGCAAACCTCGAACCCATCTGGACTCCGCTGGCGCCCATATCGAGTGCTTTTGCGATATCGGCACCTGTTAAAATCCCACCAGCTGCAATAACAGGTACGCTGACAGTTCTAATAATCCCTGGGAGAACATCCCACATCGGCTCAAGGGTTCCAAGATGTCCTCCAGCCTCTTTGCCTTCTAGAATAACGGCTGAAGCACCAAGTCTTTCAGCCATCTTCGCGGCTCGCTCAGACGAAATAATTGGCACGAAAGGGACCTTTGCCTCTGCACACCACTTAAAAGCATCTCGTGAGAAACCCGCCCCAGCAACTATAAGGTCGATCCCTTCTCTAATTGCCGCTTGGACGAGATTTGCAAATTCCCTTACCGCAACCATCACGTTAATACCGATGATGCCATCAGTCAGCTTTCGCGCAGCCCGGATATTTTCAACCAGCTCCGGTGGTTTTATGCCTGATGCAGCTATAAGCCCTATCCCACCCTCATTTGCAACTGCAGCAGCAAGTTTGGCCATAGAGATTCGAACTGCCATTCCTCCTTGTATAATTGGCATCCTTGCTGTTATGCCGCCTATACGCAGGCTTGGTAAACTCATAATTTTTCCTTTTTAAACAACAAACTTCAAATTTCGCTACAGTACCTACTGCCCTGCACTACATTTTTCCTTCGATATAATCGATAGCATCCGAAACGGTCGCGATAGATTCTGCGTCCTCATCTGGAATCTCGATATCAAACTCCTCTTCCATGGCCATGACAAGCTCAACGATGTCAAGACTATCGGCACCGAGATCATCAACAAAGGATGTTTTTGCCGCAATCTCTTCCTCATCTACGCCTAACTGCTCAACTATAATGTCTCTGAGTTTTAAAAAGAGTTGCTCATTACTCACCTTAGGCACCCCCTTTCGGTAAACATAAAATGGTGTTTACTGTATGCGCTACATTATCATTCCGCCATCAACAACCAGCACTTGGCCAGTTATATAGCGGGCATCATCAGAGGCGAGAAAGGTCACTGCGGCAGCCACATCTTCAGGCTCCCCAAAATACCCCAGTGGTATCTGGCCCAGCACCCTCTCACGTACATCCTCCGAGAGTTTCCTCGTCATCTCGGTTACGATAAAACCGGGTGCAATTGCATTTACGCGTACACTCCGACTTGCAAATTCTTTTGCCAATGCCTTAGTTAACCCTATAATCCCCGCCTTCGATGCCGCATAGTTGGCTTGGCCAGGATTCCCCATAAGACCGATTACCGATGATACACTTATTATCGATCCCCTCTTCTGCTTTAGCATCAGTTTTGATGCTGCCTGGGTAACGTTAAATATCCCCGTAAGGTTGGTATCGATGACCGCATTCCAGTCTTCACCCTTCATCCTTACAAAGAGTGCATCCCGGGTAATCCCCGCGTTATTTACCACGATATCTATCGAACCATGCTGTTTTGCCACAGCTGAGACGATCTCATCCATTCTTTCCTTGTTTGTTACATCAGCTTCGTAAAAAGATACGTCGTGACCGGCGCTCCTTGCCGCAGAGGTCACGTCCTCGGCGGCCTTTGCGTCACGCCCGGTAAGGGCTACCGTTGCCCCCTCTTTTGCTAGCCTTACGCATATTGCTGCACCGATCCCACGATTACCACCTGTTACTAATGCAATCTTGCCATCAAGCCTCATCTAAACCTCTTTTAATCGCTCAACAGTCCGCATCAGCGAATCCGGAGTATCTGTTGATAGAACCTCGACCTTGCTATCAATCCTTTTTATAATCTTTGAAAGAATCTGTCCAGGCCCGATCTCAACGAACACCCTTATGCCTGATCCTATTATCTGCTCTATGGATTGCTGCCACTTTACTGGCGATGACATCTGCGTCCTTAACGCATTCTTTATATCGGTTGCCTCCACGACCGGCCTTACCAATGTATTCGGTATCAGAGGTATACTAGCACTCATAAATATAAAACTATCGAGAAAAGCGTTAAATTCCGTTTCTGCCTCACGCATCATCGCGGAATGGAACGCGCCGCTCACCGGGAGGGCCATCACCTTCTTTGCTCCTGCCTTCGATAATGCGGCGATCGCCTCATCGCTGAGTGATGACTCAACGGAAACCACTACTTGGCCTGGGCAGTTATAGTTCGCTACTGAAATTATGCCCTGTTGTGAGAGCTCTGCAACTACTGTATCGACCGATCTCACATCGGCTCCGAGCACGGCTAACATCCTGCCAGGATTCCTCTTGGCCTCCCGGCTCATCAACTCGGCTCTTTTTGCAACTATACGCAAACCCTCTATGAAATTAAAGGTGCCAACCGACGTTAACGCCGTGTACTCGCCCAGGCTGTGGCCGGCAACTACCTGCGGCCTATAACCAAGGCCTTCTATAATCTTATAAATGCTATAACTGAGAATGTAAAGACAGGGTTGGGTATTTATTGTGTTATTTAGTTCATCCTCGGGCCCATAAAGACAAAGATCTAGAAAGCTTTTATCGAGGGCTTCCTCCGCTTGATCAAAGTTACGCCTTATTTCTGGGTTTGCATCAAGAAGGTCCTTCCCCATCCCGACATATTGGGACCCTTGACCTGCAAATACAAATGCTACTCCACTCATTGATACCTTCAAATCTATCTGATGGCCATATGCTCTTTGAAAACGCCTTGAAGCCCGCTGATAACTTCCTTAGCCTCTTTTACCATACCTTTGATTATGTCGGCAGCGGGTTCAATGCTCTTAACGAGGGCTGAGCTTTGACCCGCCATGACGTTTCCATACTCGACGTCCCCATCCTTAACAGCGGATCTTAACTTTCCAATGCCGAGCTGCTCAAGTTCATCGAGGGGGGCCCCTTCCTTCTCAAGCCTTTCGAATTCCCTGCTAAGTTTGTTCTTTATTACTCTTGCCGGATGGCCGGTTGATCTCGCCGTAACGGTTGTATCCCTATCCTTTGCGCTAAGAACCTTCATCTTATAATTCTCGTGGGCTGTGCATTCGGTAGCACATATGAACCTCGTCCCTACTTGAACGCCGCTCGCACCAAGAGCAAGAGCTGCCACTAGCCCACGACCATCAGCTATTCCCCCAGCGGCAATTACCGGTACGTCCACCGCATCAACGATCTGAGGTACAAGAACCATCGTTGTAAGTTCTCCGATATGCCCACCTGCTTCTGTACCTTCCACAATAATGGCATCAGCGCCGACCTTTACCATCCTCTGCGCTAAAGCAACCGTCGGAACAACAGGGATCACTTTTGTACCCTTTTCCTTAAAACTATTAATGAAAGAGCCGGGGTTACCAGCGCCCGTTGTAATAACAGGCACATCTTCTTCAAGGGAGACCTGGATAAGCTCATCTATATGAGGGGTCAACAGCATCAGGTTTACTCCAAAGGGCCTATCGGTTAGTTTCTTGGCCTTCCGTATTTCGTCCCGTAATATGTCTGTGGGCATGTGACCAGCGCCAATAATGCCTAGCCCTCCACCATTTGATACAGCGGCAGCAAGTTCAGCTGTCGCAACCCATGCCATGCCACCCTGTATGATTGGATGCTCTATCCCAAGCAGACCGCACAATTTTGTTCGCAGCATTTTCGACCCCTTCCCACTACTACCTCATCACACATCATTTGACCTATAAGATATTAGCAATGAGATCCAACAATAGAACAATAGATCAATAGACCGCAATGGAACAGGCTTCCATACTATATAACCAATTCATTTTCCATCTTCTATCTTCTATGTCTATTGCTCGATTGTTCTATTGTTCCATTGCTCTAGTACAGCATCACAGACGCTGTACTAGTACCACCTCATGATATTAGCGCCCCAAGTAAGCCCTGCTCCAACGCCGACAAAGAGCAGCAGGTCTCCCCGCTTGAGGTTTCCTGAATTATATAGATCATATAGTGCCATTGGTATAGACGCTGTCCCCGTGTTTGCGTATTTTTCTAGATTTACAGCAATTTTATCTCGGTCGATACCAAGCCGCTCTACCGCGGCGTTTATTATTCTTATATTTGCCTGATGTGGTACCAGATAATCGATATCATCTACTGATAGCCCCACTTTTTCGAGCGCTCTGACCGCGGCCTCGCTTAGTGTCTTCACTGCAAATTTAAAGACAGCATTACCGTTCATGTGGACGAAGTGGAGCTTATTCTGTACTGAATACTCGCTTCCGGGGTGGGCCGAGCCGCCGGCTGGAATTTTTAAGAGGTCGGCGCCCTGACCATCGGCCGCAAGATAGCTGCCGAGGAGACCATACCCGTCTTCAACCTGGCGAAGTACAAACGCGCCGGCGCCATCGCCGAACAGGATACAGGTACCCCTATCCTCCCAGTTCACATGTTTAGTAAACGCGTCAGCCCCGATTAGGAGCACCGTCTTATACATTCCTGATTCTATAAATTGCGAGGCTACTGTCAAGCCATACACAAACCCGGTACAGGCTGCTTGGATATCAAATGCGGCGCACCCACTAATTCCGAGCTTACTCTGCACAAGGCATGCCGTCGATGGGAATATCATATCTGGTGTTGCTGTGGTCACCAGAATAAGATCTACCTCATTGCCACCAATCCCCGTGTCATCGAGGGCTCTTTGTGCGGCGACGGTCGCCAGATCGGATGTTGCAATATCTCCTTCAACAACTCTTCTTTCTGCGATACCTGTCCTGCTTCTAATCCACTCATCAGAGGTGTCGACCATTTTCTCAATATCAAAGTTCGTTACCACTTTCTCGGGAACGTATGTCCCTATACCAATTACCCCTACGGCAGCCCTAGACATAAAGATACGGTTTTCCTTTCAAGTCCTCGTTAATCTTAGCCACCACGCCACCCTCTACAGCGCTTATCGCCTGCAATACTGCATTTTTAATCGCCTTGGATGAAGATCTCCCATGGCTTATAACGCAAACGCCATTAATGCCAAGGAGCAGCGTTCCGCCATATTCGTCAGAATCAATGCGCTTCCTCATCTTCACGAGGCTCGGCTTCAGAAGCAACCCACCGATTTTCGCCAGCAAAGAACTCGATGCCAGCGCTTTAAGCTCGCTGACGAATTCCATAGCTAAGCCTTCAGATAGTTTTAACGCTACATTGCCAGTATAGCCATCACAAACAACTATATCCGTTGTTCCAAGCGGTATATCTTTGCCTTCTACATTACCATAAAAATTAAGCTTCGATCGCTCGAGCAACTGGTAGGCATCTTTTATGAGATCATTCCCCTTGCTTTTTTCCTCGCCAATACTTAAAAGGCCGACCGATGGATTCTCGACCTTGATGACGGAACTGAGGTAAGAGTTTGCCACTATTGCAAACTCAAGGAGGTTCTCAGGTTTACATTCCGAATTTGCTCCAGCATCAATAAGGTATACATCTCGACTTTGCATGGGAAATCTGGCCATTATGCCGGGCCTTGATATACCCTTTATCCGGCCCATTATCAATATTGCGGCAGTCATAATGGCGCCAGTGTTCCCAGCCGAAACAAACGCTTGGGTACGACCCTCTCTCACCATCTTATTACCGACAACGATCGTCGATTGAGGCTTGTTCCGAACCCCCCAAGCGGCCTCTTCGTCCATACTTATTACGTCGCTTGCTGCTTCCACCTTAATCGTAGCAGGCGTTGAGTGCTTTTCTAACTCAGCTTTAAGTAGGTCAGGGGGCCCAAGAAGAACTATATCAACATGTGAGGCATCCTGCGCCGCACTTATGCATCCCTTAATTACCTCGCTTGGAGCATAATCACCGCCCATTGCGTCAACTGCTATTGCAATCTTTTCCATGCGTGTTATCTGCCTTATCTCCTACGTATCGTTTATTCTGGTAGCACTTTAGGATATGTCAAGTTGGAAGCGGCCAAACCTTTTCGCCTATCCATAATGGACTTAAATCAGCACACATTATACCACTACCAAGGTACTTCGGTTCCACACCAGGCTTCAAGCAATTTACTAGCTATTAAGCTTACAGGATTATTGGGCATTCAAGCAATAGTAAATTGCTGGGTGTTTTGCGAGCTACCGGCTCCTTAACATGGTACAGCAGTATCGAATTTATCTTCACGTGCTACATGTTACGTTGTTCAGAACCCGCAATCCATGACATGCGACGGCTCGCATGCACTGTAATCTACCATACAGCCGTGCGTTTACCCAAATAAGAATATGGGAATACGTCATTAGAATCAGTAAGGAGGCTAACAGTGAGGTGGATCCTCGTCGTAGCAATTATACTTATAGCAATTGGAGTTATTGGGCTTGGCGTTTTTAATTATTACATGTTTACGCCAAGCCAACCGCGCAATATTCGAATTCCCTTGCGCGGCCCTGGTACGCCAGCGCCCACTGGAAGCTTTACGAGCAATGGAGAGCAGATCTTTTTTACCGGCACGAGCTCCCGCGGTACCATAACGACAACGGGTGGTCCGTTCTGGTTTCAGATGCATGGCGGGGGCTGTGCCGCATGCCATGGCCCCGATGGGCGTGGCGGCACTATAGTGATGATGGGGCGCTTTACCGCACCCAATATCACCTACAAGGTCTTAACCAGCGGTATGCACGATGAAGAGACGCACACGCCCTATACCGATGAGCTCATAAAACGAGCTATAACAAGAGGTATAGAGTCCGATGGCGAGAGGCTGAGTGAGAATATGCCCCGCTGGCAGATGTCGGATAGGGATGTAAATGATGTTATCGATTATTTAAAAACACTTGATCCTTAAGGAGTGGATAGTATGCCTTGTCCTTTTTGACCAGGCGGAGGTTTTGGCTTCGGGGGAGGCCTCGGATTTATAATCAACCTCATCTTTACTCTTGTATTGCTCGTTGGTCTGGGCTTTTTAATCTGGTGGCTTGTCAGGCAGGCAGGTGCCGGAAGACGTGTTCCCCCTGGACAACCACCCACCAGCCGTGCCCTGGAGGTACTCGATGAAAGGTACGCCAGGGGTGAGATCAGCAAAGAGGAATATGAGGAGCGAAAGCGTACCCTCTCAGCTGGGTAATCGTAAACTAGAGGCGTAGAAATACATGGAGATGTTGACAGGTGTTGTCTATCCTAAAAATTAGGGGTTTGCAGCAGATTGCCGATAGTAGTGAAATAATACACATTGACTTATCTGCAAAATCGACCTCGAGCTCGGTGAAGGCAACTGAGGCAGAACGATATCTAGCTCAGTTCCCCTCTTCTTTTATACTCGTTTTCGACCCTTTTGCGTTTGCTAATGTCTCGGAAATATATTGAAAGCCCCCTCTTATAAGGAAAAGCGTGCACTTCAAACCATTTATTTAACGGCGGGTAAAATTCTTCAAACACCACCGGGGTATCCTTATCAACTGCTCTTCTAAATTCTTTACCAAACGTAGTGTCCACTACCTCAGGGAATGCCTCCCACATGGTTCTATATAAAAGTTCTAACTTTCTCTTCCCTAAAAGTTGCTCTGCTTTGC
>DASQQM010000216.1:0-2340 GCA_035643475.1 Anaerolineae bacterium
AGGGAGAGCGAATCAGGTTTGAGGGAGAGCACAGGAGAAAGGATGGCACCGTCTTTCCCGTTGAGGTCATTGCCAGCGTTGTAGAATTTGGTGGTCACAAATATATCCTGGCTCTTGATAGAGATATCACCGAGAGCAAAACTGCAAAGAAACTAAGCGATGCCTTAAACCAGATCAATACAGCTATAACCTCTACCCTTGATGTCAGCGAGATAATGCAGCGAGTGGTCAGTGAATCCGCTCAAGCCCTAGGGTCTGGAACGGCCGGAATAGCTTTACGCGAGGAGGGCTACTGGGTAACCAAGTATGTCCACGGGCTACCTAATTTAGCGGTTGGATCAAAGATCGCAGAGGACGAGGCTGTGATAACACAGATTGCTATCGAAACAGGCAAACCGGTGTCTATCGATGATATCTATGCCGATAAACGGGTCGACCAGGAGTTGATGGAAAAACATGGTATTTGCGCGTTCATGGTGGTACCGATAATGCTTCGAGGTGAGGCAATTGGAGCGCTCTCCTTTAGCTATTACCGGGCGGTTACTTTCACCGATGAGCAGATTGATTTCGCCAGCAAGCTTGGCACATCTGTTTCATTGGCCCTCGAAAACGCACGGCTCTATGAATCCGAAAAAGAGGTAGCCGATGTTCTACAAGAGGCGCTTCTTGTCATGCCGGAGGAAATAGAGGGAACAGATTTTAGCTACCTTTACCGCTCGGCAACGAGAACCGCAAGGGTTGGTGGGGATTTCTACGATATTTTTGAGCTCGAGCACGGAAAGGTAGGCATAGTTATAGGAGATGTCTCGGGGAAGGGTATCGAGGCGGCAACGCTTACCGCTCTTATTAAAAGCACCATAAGAGCGCATGCCTACGAAGACAAATCGCCTGCAGTGGTAATAGCCAAAACTAATGAAGCGGTAAAAAGAGGAGCTAACCTGGCGGTATTTATAACGGTCGTCTTTGGGGTGTTAGATGTAGAATCCGGAGAGTTTACCTACTGCTCAGCGGGCCATCCACGAGCGGTAATTAAAAGAAAAACAGGTGAAGTGGTCTTTCTTGAGACCAGTTCGCCGGTTATCGGAGCTTTCTTAGGAGTATGCTTCTTAGACGATAAAGCAACCCTTGCCAGGGGAGATATCTTGGTTCTCTATACCGATGGGGTGGTTGAGGCAAGGCATGATAGCAGCTTTTACGGCGAAGAGGGGATAGTTGAATTCTTTAAAAACCTAAAGCCAATACCAACTAAAGAAGTACCTCAGGCAATCTATGGCGATGTTACGAAGTTTGCTAGTGGCAAACTCTCAGATGATGTTGCAATCCTTGCAATCTCGCTTGATGAGAGAGATGTTTGACTTAGGTGTCAGACCGTTTCCGAAACAGTCCAGCGCTCAAGGACAGGTTCTTAAGTAGCTGTACAACCCCTTCAAAAGGGTCCGCATATATACTTCTCACCTCATAGCATACCAGCAGATCACAAGATGTTTAAATATCCCTGTTGGGGGCAGATTAAAGACAGATTAATTCTGTAAAAGCTTGAGGGCGGGTAGTTTTTCGTTGGAAACATCTATTGGGAAGGCAAAATCACCCAGGGAATAGTTTCGGGAGTGATTATGATACTGATTGCCGAAATCGATTTAGGAACCGCAGCAACTGAAGCGTATTATTTGCTTCGGGAAGGCTATGACGTGCGCACTATTAAGAGCGGTGCAGAGCTGATCGAAGAGGCCGAGAAAAGTCAACCCGAGCTAATCATCATGGACATTCTGTTGCCTGATGTGGATGGTCTAAAAATTACCGAAGCGCTAAAGGCTAATAAAAAAACAGCGCATATACCTATACTGATTTATAGTTTCCTAGATGCACCTGAACGGGCGCAAAAAGCCGGGGCCGATGCATTCCTTCTTAAACCGATCAAACCGGCAAAAATGATGGGGATTGTTAAAGAACTACTCGCTAACCGCAAGTCGAAGGAGGATTAGGATGGCCAAGCTAGAGACTGGCAATAGCGGCCTTGATTACATACTACAAGGTGGATTTCCTGAATACTCAATTAACCTCATAAGCGGGCTCCCAGGTACCGGTAAAACAATTCTGGCGGAACAAATCTCCTTTTCCATTGCAAAACGAGGGGGAACGGTGCTCTATATTTCCACTGCATCCGAGCCACCCACAAAGAAAATCCGCTACTTACAGAGCTTTACCTTCTACGATGAGAAATTGATGACTGAGCGCATCGTGTTCGAAAGTGTTGGAGATCTGCTTCGCGCTGGCGATCTTAAAGGGTCTATCGAGAGAATTAAAGACCTGGTTAAGGAATGCAAACCAGGTCTTCCGGAT
>DASQQM010000217.1:0-2194 GCA_035643475.1 Anaerolineae bacterium
CCGATAAACGTTATATGGCATGATCTGCAGATATCAGCAAATTGAGGATTTTCCGCCAAGAAGCCGTAGCCGGGATGTATGGCATCCGCACCTGTCACCTCGGCGGCACTTATTATATTAGGGATATTAAGATAACTTCTATGGGTCTGTGCCGGACCGACGCAGACCGCCTCATCGGCGAGCTTTGTATGAAGCGCTTCCGCATCCGCTTCTGAGTATATTGCAACCGTTGGGATCTTGAGCTCTTTGCAGGCTCTTATGACGCGTACTGCAATCTCGCCCCTATTTGCTACTAGAACCTTCCGAAACAATACGATCTCCTATTTCTGTTTTAACTAATCGGCTCATATAGGAACATCAACTGGCCATACTCTACCGATTGACCGTTTTCTGCTGCTATCTCGCGTATGATGCCCTTCTCCTCCGCCGCTATCTCATTCATCAACTTCATCGCTTCAACTATGCAGAGCGTCTGCCCCTCAACGACCTCATCTCCTACCTTTACGAACGGGTCTGCATCCGGTGACGGTGCCTGATAGAAGGTTCCAACCATGGGCGATATAACTTTCTTCCAGTGCGAAGGGTACCCCTCTTCCTTCCTCGCCTCGCTTTGCGTCGAACCACCATTTGAAGAGACCTGCGCTGGGGTTTCGACGGCTACCTGAAGCCCCTTTCGTACCGCTACCTTGACACCTTCCTCTTCAATGGCAACCTCTGAAACACCACTTTCTTCAACGAGCCTTATAAGCTCACGTATCTGATTTACATCCATGTACCCGTCCTCCTTGACGGCTCTTATCTCCTCACTCATCATAAATACTGCTTTTTCAGCGCCCTCGGCATGGGCTTTTAGATATCTGCGTGCCTCATTTGGGAACAGTGCGTATGTCAGCACATCATCTTCGTTCCTTGCCAGGTTCCCGATGGCCGCCGCGTAATCTTCAAACTTCTCTGTTATAAGATCAGCAGGCCTACAGGTGAGAGGTTTATCATCACCAAGAATCTTTGCCTGCACCTCTTTGTCAATCGGACCTGGTGCCCGCCCATAGAGGCCTTTGACGTAATTCTTCATCTCATCCGGGATTATATCCCAGCGCTTGCCAGTGAGAACATTTAAAACAGCCTGGGTTCCGACGATCTGGCTCATCGGTGTGACGAGAGGCGGATATCCGACCTCGGCCCTTACCTTCGGGATCTCCTCCAATACCTCGTCGAGGCGATCAAGCGCCTTCTGCAGCTCAAGTTGGCTGTAAAGGTTTGAGATCATTCCACCTGGCACCTGGTGTGAAAATACCTGCATATGGGTGAGTGAGGTCACCCCCCTTTGGAAACCTCTTTTTGACCGGACACCTTCCCAGTATTTTGCTATATCGTATAGGGATTCAAGGTCAAAACCAGTATCATAGGGGGTATCTTTTAAGGCAGCGACAATCATCTCGACCGCTGGCTGAGAATTTCCGAACGCCAGCGGAACAGTGGCCGTATCAATAATATCTATGCCCGCCTCTATCGCCTTTAAGTAATTCATCGGGGCCATCCCGCCTATATAATGGCAGTGCAAATCTATTGGGAGGTTGATCTCCTTACGGAATCGCTCGACCAACTTGTAGGTCCGATACGGCGTAAGTAGCGCCGCCATATCTTTTATGCAGATAGAATCGACCCCCATCTCAACCAACTCAAGAGCCGTCTCTACATAATGCTCAAGTGTATGAACGGGACTTATAGTGTAGCAGACCGCACCCTGCGCATGCCCTCCGGCCTCCTTAACGGCCTCGATCGAGACTTTCAAGTTCCTCGTATCATTTAGTGCATCGAATATCCTAAACACGCTCATTCCGTTTTTGACCGATGCGTGTACAAACCTTCTTACGATGTCGTCCGAGTATTGCCGGTAGCCCACTAGATTCTGGCCGCGGAGTAGCATTTGCAGAGGGGTTCGCGGAGCATGCTTTTTTATGATGCGCAGCCGATCCCATGGGTTTTCATCGAGGAAGCGCAGACATGCATCGAACGTCGCCCCGCCCCACACTTCAAGGGAATAATAGCCGATGCGGTCGAGCTTTTCTAAAATCTTCAGCATATCATCGCTGCGCATGCGCGTCGCCCAGAGGGACTGATGCGCATCTCGCAATGTTGTGTCAGTTATTTTAACCGGTCTAGACTGCATAAATACCCGCTCCACAAATGCCAT
>DASQQM010000218.1:0-2505 GCA_035643475.1 Anaerolineae bacterium
AAATTGATCAAACCTGAGTTGTCTGTAGATAACCCGGTTCGCTTCAACTATAACGCGTGCCGGGGAGAGGCCTTTGTACGCGAATGCCCGTACAGTGCTCTTTACCATCGAAGTAATGGTTGCCGCTTCAAGTCCCTTGCCCGAAACATCGCCGATCAAAAGACCTCTCCTCCCATCGCCAAGTTCGAAAAGGTCATAAAAATCACCCCCCACCTTTGCAGCTTCTCCCGCCGATTCGTAGGCGATACCGACCTCCACTCCCGGTAGATTTCTTGGGACATCAAGGATCGCCTGCTGGAGGACCTCCGCTATACTGTGTTCCCTTTCATACGCCTTAGCCTTTTCAATCCCTATGGCTACCTGGGCGCACAACGCGATGAGGAGCTCCTCGTCTGTCTTTGAAAAATTTGAGCCATCCTTCTTATCCGTAACCATAACCTGACCCATAAAATTACCCTCAGAATCCAGAAGCGGGACGCCAAGTAGGTCTCGAATAGCTATATGCTTCTCAGGAATACCCTTGCTTTGAGGATGGCTGAATATATCGTCTAGGCGAATCGCCTCCTTTGTCCTGGATACCGCGCTGCACAGACCGCTATGAGATGTAAAATCAGGGCTGGTGTCGAGCATTTTGCAGGATTCTCCACTATCGGTCGACCAGGATATCATCAGGCCATCATCCCCTGCCTTTCTGTGCAGCAAAACGGCCGCAGCAGAGCAGCCAAGCAACACCCGTGCCCCAGCGGCGAGTTGATCCGCCATAGCTTGCGGCTCTTTCTCCCTGGTTATGATCCGCGATAATTCGTTGAGCAACCTGAGTTGCTCAGCGTACGTCTCTACTTTCTTCCCCGTTTCGATCTGGGCGCTATAGAGTCTTGCGTTCTCAATGGCGATCGCTACTTGCTGCGCAAAGGTAAAAGTGGGGTTGATGCTGCCCTCAAGGTTCTCGGTTGAGGCGGTCTTCTCAAAAGACATACTGAATACGCCGATCTTCTTTTGGTCAACAGTAAGCGGATATGTAACTACTGTAAGAGCTTGAGTCCCTGGTACTCTTCTGCGAGACTGTGGAACGAGCTGTTTATCCACCATTACAACAACTTTCGGATGCTGTGTTATGAAAACCTTACCCGAAATACCCATCCCGGGCTGAATTACAGTGTCCCTGAATGCCTCCTCATCGGGGCCCCAGTAGCAATGCATCTTGAGCAGGTCATCTTCTGGATCGTAAAGCAATACCCATGCCGCCTTGGCATCAAATACCCGTCTAGATTCAGAAATAATGGTATCCCCCAATTCACTGAGGGATAATTTACTGTTGAGTATACCGGCAGATTCAACCAGCGAAAGCAACATCTCCGCACGATCTCTTTCAGCTGGTTCGAAGAAGCTCTTTTCAACTACCACGATGCACCGGCCTTAGTAACTATACATTACCTGGTCTAATCCATAATAGATGCAATTATGACTTAATCGTGCCTCGAGAATGTATTTAATATACCTGCGTCCTCTAAGTTGCTCATCACGGGGCATGATGAGCGTAATCAGCAAATACATAGCTAAGTAGAGGAAACACTAGCTTAATTTACGCCTGTGTGCCTGTCCATCACTACTATACCATATATATTATAATAAACTAAAGTCCTAACTCTACTATTACTCTGTCTTTTATTATAAGCTTACTATTTTGTCTTTAATTCGTAGTTGTTACTACTTATAAATAGTAGTAATCATGATTACAGCTTGTAGTTATAGCAGAATATCGTCTTGGCTTTAAGGGTCAAAGGCGAGGGTATAAACAGATGAATTCTGTTCTCGATGGATTCTTTCACTAAAGTTGCCAAAATTAAGGGGTTGTATTATTTGGCATTAATTGAACTTAAGGATATAAGCAAGGTCTACACAACCGGCCCTACCGAGTTCACAGCCCTACAGGATATCAATCTTGATATCGATACGGGCGACTTTATCGCCATTATGGGGCCATCTGGCAGCGGGAAATCAACGCTCCTTAACATATTGGGCCTACTGGATAAACCGACTACAGGCACCTACCTGTTCGAGCGAGAGGATATTGGCTTAAAAAGCGATCGAGAGCTGGCCAAGATTCGAGGTCAAAAGATAGGCTTTGTCTTCCAATTTTTCAACCTTATCTTCAGGCTAACCGTTCGACAAAATGTTGAAGTACCGATGATATACGCGGGGGTGCCCCCGCGTGAGCGCAAGCGGCGAGCAGTCGAGCTGCTCGCGTATGTGGGGCTCAACGATAGAATTAATTATCATCCCAATAGGCTATCGGGCGGCGAGACCCAACGAGCTGCGATAGCAAGAGCACTCGTCAACGATCCTAAGATCATACTCGCTGATGAGCCGACTGGCAATCTAGATTCGAGGACCGGACAGGAGATCATAGATCTTTTCGCCGAGCTAAACAGGCGTGGTTCAACAATCATCCTCGTCACTCATGAGCTTGGTGTTGCCAACCAGGCAAAGAGCATAATCAGAATA
>DASQQM010000219.1:0-6303 GCA_035643475.1 Anaerolineae bacterium
GGTTGCGATAAGTGGCAAAGGCATGGAGGTATTCCCACGCCTCGTGCCGGCGGCGTATGGGCGCGAGTTTAAGGCCGAGACCATTCCGTCCGGCGTGCCGGAGTTTGATGAGCTACTTAATGGCGGTGTAGAGCGGGGAACCGTTACCCTTATCACTGGTCCCAGCGGCGTAGGTAAGACCACCATCGGCATGTTGTTCATGAAAGAGGCGGCTGGCAGGGGAGAGCGCTCAGTTATATACACCTTTGAGGAAGATGTAGATACCCTCGTGCAGCGCGCCGAGTCCATTAACATCCCCGTCGGATCCATGATGGAACGTGGGACGCTCGCTGTAGAGCAGGTAGAGCCGCTTCGCTACTCGCCTGATGAGTTTGCAGCTATGGTACGCCGTGAGGTAGAGGAGAAGAACTCGAGAATCGTTATGATAGACAGCACGGCCGGCTATAAGCTTACCGTAAGGGGCGAAGACTTGGTCGCCAACCTTCACGCCCTGACTAAGTACCTGAAGAACATGGGTGTAACCGTTATCTTGATCAACGAAATTGAGTATGTTACCGGTGACTTTCGAGTTACCGAGATTGGCATAAGCTACCTGGCGGACAACGTAATCTTCCTGCGCTATCTTGAGATGTTTGGTGAGATGAGAAAAGCCATCGGTGTTTTGAAGAAGCGCGTGAGCAACTTTGAGAAGACGCTGCGGGAGGTTGATATTACCCGCTATGGCGTAAAGATCGGTAAGCCGTTGAGCGGACTTCGTGGTATATTGCTAGGCACCCCGGAGTGGGTCACGCCTCCGCCAAAGGAGGATTAACGGGTGATGGCAAAAAAACCACTAATCCTTGCAGTAGAGAGAAACCGCAACAATATACTGCTTTTAGATAAGTATCTGGGGGAAGAGGGCTATGAGGTTATAGGCGCAACCGGCTACGAGAGGCTTGATGAAATCCTTGAAAAACCTGGGGAGCTCGATCTTGCTTTAGTGGACATAACCGGTTTTGATAAGCTCATTTGGGACCGCTGTGAGATACTACGCAGTAACGGCATCCCATTTTTATTAATATCGCCAAGACAAAGCGTCGAGCTACAAAAGGAGAGTATCGCACGTGGTGCCCGGGGTTTATTGACCAAACCAATCATAATACGAGAGTTACTGGTGCTTATTCAGAGTTTGATTGAGGAGTAAATACGGCGAATCTCACATAGCGAGCGTTTGTTTGAAGTGTAATTGCCCTTTCACATCGAGTGGAAGGGCAATGCTTTATTTTAGACTCTTTTTATAGCTTGCATAGCAACTACCTCGTAAGAGAGTTTAGAAATTTAGCAATACCTCAAGGCTAAAGTACCGTGCTTACTCATCCAGCTTATTATGGGTATGGTGATTAGATTACCGGTCATTTTTCGGCAGCTCGCATCTCACCATCCTCGGCCATTACCTGTTCGCATCGTGAGCAGTGGCCATTGTCTTCAATGAAGTCTTGCTCGGATATGTATTCCTGGACGGTACCGTAACCTTCGATAAAATCCAGATAATAATCGTGTCTACACTTCGGACATTTACCTGGGCTGTTCATACTGATCGCTCCTTTATTGTAAGCTTTTGCATTGCTTGTTAATTATTACCCTTATGCCCGGGAAATCATCAGTCGTATCAATAGATCAGAAAGATTTATGTCAAGGAGAGACCAGCAGGCCCTTGCCTGTCACTGGTCATAGAGCGTGATAATCATTTATGGGGTGAGTGGTTATACGCTATTGATTATGCGGTGGCAAAAGTTTACATTTATATTCAAGGGGGCACACGTAACCGGATAGTTAGCAGTGACCCTTAAGCTTGTAAAAAGAGGTGACTTCTCCATGATGTGGGGTTGGGGCCATATGTTCGGAATAGGCGGCTTCTTTATGCTTCCAATGTTGATCTTCTGGGGCCTCGTTATAGTGGGAATCGTCTTTGCTGTGAGGGCCTTAAGTGGTAACAGCGGCGCAGTCTTTCCTCAGGATAATCGCTCTAGAGCCCTGGATATTCTAAAAGAGCGGTACGCACGAGGTGAGATAGATACCGATGAGTATGAGACCAAAAAGCGCGAAATTGCAGGCTAATTGAACGCAGTAGAGCTGCCCACGTATAGAAAAGATAAAAATGCCCTTCGTAAAAGGGCATTTTTTCATCCCGCCACAGCAGGTTCGAACTTCAAGGGGTACTATGCCGCTCTGCGTAAACTCAAATACGCGTTACGTACCTGTTCACCCCAGGCTCTTGCTTTTTCAAGTTCTCCCTCTGCCAGCGGGCCTTCCGTGCCAGTGACGATGAAGTGTTGCGGTGAGGCAATTATCCTGCTGCCCATCCTCTTAAGCGACCCGTTAATCTTCCTTGCAGCGCTGCCGGCAAGAAAGCTTGCAAAGCTCGTATCGAAAGCGGCAGCGGTAATGCCTTCATGCTAACCACCCGGCTTGCTAAATTTTTAAGAGGACTCTTTGATATCCCGTACCTTATGATTCCCCTAAAAATGGCGAAAAATAATAATCATTGAAAAATTTCAGGATAGGTAAATATGGACAGGGGATTTGAGGATACTAAATCTATTCAGATTTTTATATCATTCCTGCTATCATCTTGGCTGCTTCGGCCCTCGTTGCGGTACTATCCGGTCTGAAGGTATTATCCGGATATCCGTTGATGACCCCTGCAGTAACGCAGGCGCTAATATAGTCCTTTGCCCAGTGCGTGCCGATATCGGTGAATGCACTGCTGCCTGCTGGTAGATTAAGAATCCCTGCTATAACCTTGGCAATCTCTGCCCTTGTTATGTGGTTATTTGGCCTGAAGGTGCCATCCGGATAGCCCGATATGATCCCATAAGCTTTGGCCGTCTCAATATACCTGAGCGCCCAGTAGTCCCTGGTTACATCACTGAAGGAGGAGATGGTGGGATTCTCGATTGTCCATCCCATGGCAATACAGATCATCTTTGCGAACTCTGCCCTGGTGATAGAATTGCCAGGCTTGAAGATCCCATCTGGGTATCCGCTAATTATACCCTTTGATGCTAGCTCAACCACATAAGGCACATACCATGCATCGGAGGGAATATCGGTAAAGGCTGCCAGGGTTGACGTGGTTACATTCGCCAGTGTAGGTGTAGGAGCAAAGGAATCAATGAGCGCACCCTTACTATCATATACCTTCACGGACACCCGATTGTCGGCAACATCGACAACCGCGTAATGGTAGATAGCTTTTGGAGGGACATCGACGTTTAGCTTGCTGCTATATGTCGACAAAGGCGGCGCCCCGGCAGAGCCAACTGTTACATGGTAGACCTTTCGTTCAAAAGTAAACCTGGTTCCGCTTACCGTCTCATTCATGGCTGCGTCGATGTGGCGGCGGGCGTAATTGTGCTCATGGCCGACGAAGCCGATCGTGCCACCGTAGTTATCGATAATATCCCAGAATGCGTCACGAGAGAATGCGTTCACATCGAGTGATGAGCCGAGGTGGGCCCCGGTTGGATAGGCGGGCTCATGCCACATGATAAAGTTATGCGCCTTACCGTTTTTTTGCAGCAACTTCCGCAGCCAGCTGCGCTGCTCGGATGTTATTTCATGGTTACGGTTTGAATTAAGTACGAAGAACCGCGCGTTCTTGTAATCAAAGAAGTAGGCTGTCCGGCCGTAGCCAGCTACCTGCCCACTTGGAAGATATGTGAACGCGTTCGAGAAGGCGGCCTCGCTCCGCTCATGGTTGCCAATTGCAGGGTAGATGGAGCCGATAGGGAAGTAATCATCCATTATACCCTTCCAGTAGGTTAACTGGTTTGAGACGGTGCTACCGCCGCCTACCATATCGCCCGCGAACAGTACGAATGCCGGCTGTGGTGAGAGTTGCTTGACCTGGTTCATGATAGCGCGCAATTGCGTTTCGTTGACGCCGTTTGTTGACCCACGGCTGTCACCCATGACGACAAAGCGGTACGAGTAGGTAGTTGCAGTTGTCGTGGTTGTAGTAGTTATAGTTGATTCTAGGGAAGGGGCTATTATCTCTGCCGATCCTTTATTACTCAACACACCGGTGTTTCCCCAGGCAATACTTAGGAGGGTGATAAGGCAGATGAGAAAGACGAGAAAGATTAGCGTGATTTTGCCGCCCCGCTTCATTTTAATTCGCATACATACCTCATTCCTGATACGTCTACCGCAGTTTGCCGTGTCGCAGGTCCGCTATCTGGCTGCACCAGACTTCTGATACGGCTCATTATACTATAGCACTGATTAGAAAGTCGCTTATATGCGTTTCATAGGGTATCACCGATCGCTTCTGATCTCGCACAGTCAACACTTACAATATATCGCTCATATAGAAGTGGTGAGAACCAAACAACCGGTTACTTATTAGTAGGATATGGGGTAGAGTTGACCGATACATTCATCGTAGCGCAGGGCTGTAGCCTGCTAAACCAGAGTAAAGTGGTGGCGAATACCGCCGGCGGTATTTGAGAAAAATTTAGCAAAGCAGAAAATTATGGGAAAGTATTATGTGAGCGGACAAATGACTGCGAGTAACTTGCAAGGCTAGACAAGTAGTCTGATTATGAGAGGATAGCCATGGACGAGGCATCCTGGGTACGGCAGTTGGAGCGCATAATCAACGCTATCGCTAATGCCGTTGCAGTTGTAGGCATAGATAGCCGCATTTCATTTGCTAATGCCTCAGCAGAGAGGATACTCGGTTTAGCTCGCAGTAAAATCATCGGGCGAACCTATAACGACCCCGCATGGAGTATCACCGCTGTTGACGGAGGACCATTCCCGGAAGAAGAACTCCCCTTTGTCCGCGTTATGAAGACCGGAAAGCCGGTCTTCGGCGTGGAGCATGCTATAGAACATCCTGATGGGACCAGGGTGATACTCTCAATCGACGCTGCACCGCTTCGCAATGAGAAAGGTGAAATTGTAGGCGTAGTCACATCGTTTACCGATATCACCGAGCGAAAAGAAACTGAAGCGGAATTACAGCTTAAATCAATGCTACTCGATAGCGCAAATGATTCAATCTTTATGCTTGATCCCGACGGAAACATGATCTATGTAAACGAAGCGGCCTACAAGACGAGGGGATATACAAGGGAAGAGCTCCTTGCAATGCCACTTCGAGAGCTGGACACTCCTGAGTTCGTAAAACTAGAAGAGCCCAGGATAGAATCTATAGTGGAGACCGGAAGCGCTATATTTGAATCCGCTCATTTCAGAAAAGATAAAACGGTAATACCCGTAGAGGTGCACGCGCGCGTCATTGAGCTTGGAGGAAGAAAGGTGATCGTGAGCGTTGCGCGTGACATTACAGAGCGCAAGCGGGCAGAGCAGGCTCTTAGAGGTCAGGTTAATTTCCTGCAGGTATTAATCGATGCCATACCCAATCCCATCTTCTATAAGGATGCGCAAGGTGTATATTTAGGCTGCAATAAGGCGTTTACAGGATACATCGGTCTACCAAAAGAGGAGATAATTGGCAAAACCGTTTACGATATCGCACCAAAAGAGCTTGCCGATGTCTATTACGAGGCGGATAATGAGCTGTTTCAACGAACGGGGCTACAAGTATACGAAAGTTCAGTTATGTATGCAGATGGCACCCGGCATGATGTCATCTTCTACAAAGCGACGTTTTTAAATCCCGACGGCACCCTGGGTGGGCTTATTGGGACTATCCTTGACATCACGGAGCGAAAGAGGGCAGAGGAAGCGCTGCGGGCCAGCGAAAAGAAGCTGCGCGTTATAACCTCGGTGCTGGGCGAGGGGGTTTACGTGATGGACGAGCGCGGGCGCCTTACCTTTATGAACCCCGAAGCAGAGCGACTCGTGGGCTGGAGGGAAGAGGAGTTGCTGGGCAAGGATATACACGATGCCATTCACTACCAGAGGGCAGATGGGACCCCTCTGCCCCCTGAAGAGTGCCCTGTGCTCAAAGTTATCGGTAAGGGGGGCATATACCGCACTGAGGAGGATGTTTTTACCCGTAAAGACGGAAGCATGTTTCCTGTCGCCTATATCTGCACCCCTATCCTAGAGGATAGTAAGGTTGTCGGAGCCGTTACGGCGTTTCAGGACATTACCGAGCGAAAGAGAATCGAGGGGGCCTTAGCAGAGAGCGAAGAGCGCTACAGAACACTCTTTGAGAGTGCCACTGATGCTGCCTTTATCTTAGATATCGAGGGAGAGCGCCCTGGCAAAATATTAGCTGCTAACCAGGAGGCAGCTGATATGCACGGCTACACACTCGATGAGCTTCTTAGGATGCACATCAATGAC
>DASQQM010000220.1:0-2070 GCA_035643475.1 Anaerolineae bacterium
CCGCGCATCCCGGTGCCATCAACCATGATCGGGTTCAGGCTGACGAACGTCTTAATATTGTACGGCTTGGTCGTTAGAGACACAAACTTCATCATGATAGCCGGGCCGATCGCGATAACCCAGTCAACGCCGTTTGCCTCGATCTCTTGCTTGAGAGAATCAGTAACAAGACCCTTGAGGCCCTTGCTGCCGTCATCTGTAGAAACGAGAACCTGGTCGCTGAACTCGGCGAGCTCTTTCTCGTAGACGAGAAGATCAGCAGAGCGCGCGCCGATAATCGAGGTGACAGTGTTGCCCGCCTCTTTGAGCGCCTTGCCAATCGGATACATCGGTGCGGCTCCGAAACCGCCACCGATAAGGGCGACTCTGCCGTAGTTCTTAATCGGGGTTGTGTGACCCATCGGGCCAGCGATGTCCGCGATCTCGTCTCCGACGTTGAGGGCGGCAAGCTTTGAGGACGTAACACCTATGGTCTGGATAACCAGACCAAGCGTTCCCTCTTCTGGACTTATACGGGCCAGTGAAAGCGGGATGCGCTCCCCTATTTCATCCGCACGAACAACAACAAACTGCCCTGCTTTGGCTTTCTTTGCAATCTCCGGCGCCTCGATCTTCACAGCTACCAGGTCAGATCGCAACACTTGTTTTTCCAGAATCTTAGCCAATGTGCACTCCTCTCCCGTAATCCATATATCTATGCAACATTTGTAACCGTTGATACAAAAGTACCTTTCATCTTAGCTTTGACGTCTAAAGTTGTCAAGGCTTTATCAAAGTCTAACGCTCTGTTACCACAGCTCATAGGGGGTACAGCAACATTTACCATATATACCGCAATATGTATTACCTAATCCTTGATCGATTAACTAATTGTTATATTATAGGGAATCCTGGTGGTTTGATGAGTACGAAGTGGTAACCCTCGGCAGCTGTCAGCCACCCTATTGGCTGATGACAGGAGTTTATCGGTGGCTTCTTTGGACTAGTGCAAGAATGTAGCTCAGCCCTTTAGGGCTGACTCTTAAAGGATATATCCTCTAGCTTCATGTTACTTAGCAGGGCTAAAGCCCTGCGCTACGATCCTATTCTCTATCCTTCTGGCCCCTGGATTCTAGCTCCTGACTTCTATGTTATATAGTGGAAGTCTGCACGAGAAGGTCAGCTTCCTCCGACCCTTGGATCTCCCACTTGCCGCACCTTCCTCCCCAGCAGGCGAGCGTCTTGCCCTCGACTTGGATCTTCACTATCTCGCAGTTGTTCTCACACCCCTTGCAGTGGAAGCTTCTCGTCTGGTAGTTGATTGAGGAGACCGAGAACCCATTAAACCGGGTCTTGCCATCTCTTACAGTACCCCTGGCGAGAAGGGCAGCACCGATTGCACCCATCACATGGTGGTGCTCTGGAATTACTATCTCCCTCTGGAGCGCTTCCTCAAAGGCCCTCTTCATACCAGCGTTCGCGGCAACTCCACCCTGGAACACGATTGGCGGGGCTAGGTCCTTGCCCTTGGCAAGGTTATTCAAGTAGTTCCTCACAAGCGACTGGCATAACCCGTAGATAATATCCTCCATCCGGTAGCCCATCTGCTGCTTGTGGATCATATCGGACTCGGCGAAGACCGAGCAGCGACCGGCAATCTGGCAGGGGACTGTGGCTTTAAGCGCATACCCTCCGAACTCCTCGATGGGGATTCCGAGCCTTGACGCCTGGTGATCGAGGAAAGAGCCAGTTCCCGCGGCGCAGACGGTGTTCATCGCAAAATCAACGACAATCCCGTCGCGGAGCAGGATTATTTTCGAATCCTGGCCGCCAATTTCAAGTACAGTCCGAACCTGCGGCGCCACGTGCGAGGCGGCAATCGCGTGGGCAGTTATCTCATTCTTTATGATATCCGCCCCAACGATGACGCCGCTTAAGTACCTGGCGCTACCGGTAGTCCCAACGCCAGCTATCTCTATATCGGATGGAAGATTTTTCTGCAGCTCCTTTAGCCCCTCCTGAACCGCGCTTATTGGCTGACCTTGGGTCCTTCTATATATCAAGCTTATAACGCTTCCATGCTCATCTATG
>DASQQM010000221.1:0-6745 GCA_035643475.1 Anaerolineae bacterium
CTTTTGCCTGCACGAGGATTTTTGCCACCTGTGCCCTCGTTGTTTTTGCATCTGGTCTGAAGGTATTGTCGGGGAAGCCATTCATCAGCCCCCCAGCGACCGTCTTGCATATGAAGTCAAATGCCCAGTGGCTAGTGCTCAGGTCGGTATAAGTGAGCGACTCGGTACTCTCCTTCAGTATAAATGCCGTAGTGAGAAGCTTTGCCAGCTCGCTCCGTGTCAGACTATCCGTCGGCCTGAACCTGCCATCCAGGCCGCCGTTTACTATGTCGTAATTGGCAAGCGAGAGGATTTGCTTAGTATCCCAATAGTCGCTTGGTATATCAGGAAACGACTTATTTGGCGCAGCGTATGCGCTCAAGCTACCGGCAAGGAGTACTATTGCGGTTATTACTGTTAGGGCAGTTACTTGCCTTATGTTGATACTAAATCTCATATCGTACCTACCTCGAGCATCCTCCAAAAGAATTTTCTTTTGAGATAGTAACACTGCCTACGGGCGATGGCAAGCTAACTAGACAGTCTTCTATGCTACAGCGCTATCATACCATTGCTTATTGCTGATTTTTATCATACTATCGGAGTTTAATATTGGCATTGCATAGCCATGCGAATAAAATTGCGGCATATAGGGAACACCATTCTTATAAGAATGGTGACCTGTGCTAGGATATTACGGGTTGATAACCGACTACTTGGTAAAGCTTTATTAGCAGGTATCTGTAGTAATATGCACTTGTAAAGTGTATTTGTAAGGTGTATATTTTAAGGGTCGCCCCTCAAGGGGTAAGATATGATAGGTTGCAACCGGCAGCTATCTCCAGGGAAATCCCCATGCTATTTGGGACAAATGCGGCAAGATATAATAATATAACGAGCTCTTTTTTAGCTATACGACAGTCCAGCTACTATACCGTATTTTAGGATATTGGGATTAGGTGGTTTGTAGATGTCTTTTTCACGTAGATATTCATACCAAGAGCGGCATCGGCAAAGAATAAAGAGAGCCGCCCCCGAGTTTTTACTAGCCATCTGTTCCCTGGCCATCGACCGCTCTCCGCGGGGTAGAGTTGCACTACTATTAACCGCTTTTCTGGTGGTTGCTCTCGTTGCTGGCGGGGCGATTGCGTACGCAGCCCCCGCGAATTCCACCCCAGAAAAATTGGGTCGCAAATTTGTATTGAGCGACGTAGGAACCGTGGATGGTATGGCGGTCGCCAAGCAGATTCTCATCCACGTAAAGCCCGGCGTTAGCCCTAAAATGCTGGAGAAGCTTAATGCGAAGGCTGGGGCAAAATCCGCTTCATCTATACGCAAACTCGGCATAGTAAGGGTCACCCTCGGCGATACCGATATCGACGAGGCAGTCCGTATCTATAAATCCAGTGGTCTCGTCGAGTTTGCCGAGCCTAACTATGTGCGAAGGGCCACCGCGTTTGTCCCGAATGATCCTCTCTACTCCCAGCAGTGGGGGCTCACAAAAATTGGAATGGGCCAGGCGTGGGAGACCGCCGGCACAACGCTAAATCCGGTCAATGTCGCAGTACTGGATACCGGTGTTGATGCAACCCATGAGGACTTAAAGGGTGCCCTTGCAATGAGCTCGGTCGATTCGAGCAAGATATTGGGCAGGCATTTTTACACCGATTCCTATGGTCGGCAGTTAAGCGATGATAGCATCCAGGATAACGCCGGCCATGGCACCCATATAAGCGGAATCATCGCCGGGCGGACCAATAACGGCCTCGGGATTGCGGGCATCGCTTCAGCCGCTAGGATAATGCCGGTAAAAGTGCTTGATGATGTGGGCTTTGGGGATGATGCGAGCATAGCCGAGGGTATGATATGGGCCGCTGATAATGGAGCCCGGGTAATCAACATGAGCCTCGCTGGACCGACCCCATCGAGTACGTTGGCGAACGCCGTAAAGTACGTCCGCAATAAGGGTATGGTAATTGTGGCGGCAATTGGAAATGAGGGCACCAGTAGTCCTAGCTATCCGGCAGCCTATGAAGGCGTTATCGGTGTCGGTGCGGTGGATAGTCAAGATGCCTGGGTACCCCAGTCCAATTCTGGCCCCAATGTTGATGTTGTTGCGCCCGGTATGTCAATTCTCTCGACCTTTCCACCAGCAAAGTCGTCTAACGGACAGCCTTACGAGGTGCGCAGCGGCACATCGATGGCAACGGGGTTTGTAAGCGGTCTTGCCTCAATGATCCTCTCCATCAATCCGGCTTTAAGCGCTAATAGGGTTGAAGGGATACTCTATGTAACCGCAGATGACCTCGGCGCAACAGGATGGGACCGCTACTATGGGCACGGGCGTATAAATGCAAGCCGAGCAGTATATGTCGGCTCGGATAACAACCCGCCTGCGGTGACGATTTCCTCTCCAACAGATGGCGTCATGGTTAACGGCCCCACCTTGGCGGTATCGGCATCCACTTATGATACTGAAGGAAGCATAGCCCTTGTCGAGTTTTATGTAAACGGTGAGCGAGTGGGAACGGATGTTGCTCCTCCCTACGAGTGCAGCATTAATGCCAGCAATCTTCATGGTAAAAGCACCATAAGAACGGTTGCATATGATAATAGCGGTAATTCATCCTCCGCGGAGGTTACCTGCTACAAGCAGACATTTACCGATGTCGGTATATCATATTGGGCGTTTCAAGACGTAGAGACGCTTGCTGCTTTTGGGGTTATCACCGGTTATCCCGGCGGTATGTTTGAGCCCGACGGTCTCGTCAACAGGGCTGAGTTTGTAAAGATGATCGCCGAGTCGATGGGGCTTCCCAAGAAATTGAACTATAGCGGTTACTTTAAGGATGTGCCGAATACTCACTGGGCGTGGCCATATATCGAGGCGGCCTACGATATGGGGATAATTACTGGCTATAGAGATGGGGAGTTCCTACCCGACAATCAAATAAAGCGGGTTGAGGTGACCAATATTCTCTTGAAGAGCGGTATCTTCCCGATCAATATCTTAGGTAGTGAATTCACGGATGTGCCCATGAGCTACTGGGGATACAAGCCCATTATGTCGGCGCGCAATGCGGGTATCGTCAGCGGTTACCCGGATAATTGCTTCCGGCCTGAGCGGGCGCTGAGCAGGGCAGAGGCGGCAAGAATTATTAAGAATTCGCTCTACTAAATAGGAGCGCCAACGTCACTTCTTAAGGTCGTAATAGATGCAGCCCGATTTCGTCTTGTGCTGCCTATAATTCTTTTTAAGGTAACCTACAAATTGCTTGTCTTTCATAGAATTCAGCGGTACATAGTACCCGGCACCCTGTGCAAGCAGGTATTTAAATTCTTCAAGGCTTACGTCATCACTTCGCCAGCCACGATGGCCGCTATAGTAAAGGATAGCCGGATTATACGTACCTAATATGATGGGCTCCTGCGACCTTAACGATTCACCGAGCTCCATCCCAAACCTGTAATATTTCATGTCAAGCTTATACAATGGGGCCACCGTCGTATAGGATTGAAAGGCCATTATGGCTACTAAGGTACCCATAATAATTTGGGTAAGCCGACTGCTGCCCAGAGATGCGAGCGCTCGCGCAATGAAGAAGGATGCGATGGGGAGTATCGGTATAAGGTAATAATCGATCCGTATCACTGATACGATGGTGAGGGCATATATCACCATCGCAATTACCCATGCATACAATGGCCTCAATTGACCTGCCCCTATACCACGCATGCGAATGGGAAGGATGCTGATAAAGAATAACGCCAGGCCGAGCGGTGTAAATACTAGCCCAGGGAGGAATCTTTTAAAGTAATCGATGCTCTCAGGGCTTATGGGTGCGGCCAATAACTGCGGAAGCACGTGCTTCCTAGTTATATTGGATACGAAGGCCCCCGTGCGCTCACCTGGATTGGTATAGTTATGGTAATCATAGGGTGAGCCAAAGTTTGATACCAGCCAACCCAGGTATCCAAAGTAACCGATGGTAATTGTAAGTATGATTGCAAAATAAAGTATAATCCACCGGTTTTTTATTAACCGTGCGCCGAATCTCTCCCATGCAATCATCAGCACTGGTATAAAAAGGAATATATTTGGCAATTTAGCGAGTACCGATAAGGCTCCCGTAACGGTAGCTAATAAGTAGCTTCGCCCGGTCTGTTTGTCGCACCAGCTAGAGAAGTAGTAGAGCGATGCTATCCCGAAGAAGAGCATTGCGGACTCTGGCTGGGCCGCCCGCGAATAAAAAACGCCCATTGGCAACATCGAGAAGATCAGAGCCGATAAGTTCGCCGTTAGCCTATCTGAGTATCGCTTTACAAAGCGGTATAAATAAATCACCGCACCCATGAAAAAAAGGGCGGGAACCAGGCGAGCATACGCATCGTTTATGCCCGCAAGCTTATAAATGAGTGCGATAAGGAATGTGGTTATTTGAAGCTCGAGCTGGCCGTAATTGGGCCCTGGGCCATCGTATTCAAGCTGCGGGTGGAGGATGTTAAAATCATGCTCGGCGAAATTCCGCGCTATCGATGCAGTATCTACCTGTCGCCAACTTGAGAAATCAACAAGGGGATCAGTGAGGCCATAAAGCCTTATTATGAAGGCGATGACCAATATTACTATTAACCACAGGTCCACTGCCATGCGCCCAGATTGGCCAAGGGTATCTCTTTTTCCAGTGTTCTCGCTTGCTGCCATCAAATTTGATTTAATTCAGCTTACCCAATAAAAAGCCACAGTAGTGGCGATAAGGGATAAGATCGCCTTCTGCTCAACTCCTTCTCTGGTCTTTGCGCTAGTTTCCAAGACCGTCTGGAAGAGTTACGTCAACAGTTCTTAGCGTATTGTTCCACTCAATACCTGCCCCTAAGCCCTCAGCGACAAACCGTAACGGGATAAATGTGGTGCCTCTCACGAGAATCGGCGGGGTATCCAGAATCACGGGCTTGTAATTGATTAACGCTAGGTTATCCCCTGCAGTGATGATGATATTTGCATTTGGATGATCTACTACTACCCTTTTACTTATACTATCCCACGTAACGGTAGCCCCGATCTGCTCAAATAGCGGCCTGACCGGAACCAGGGTATGCCCTTGGTAGATAAAGGCAGGGGGATCGGAATAAAGGAGTTGATCGTTTACATAGATAAGCAGGTCGTAGCTTGGGTCATTGGACATGAAAAACATATTCTTAGGATACGCGATAAACTCCTGGGCAAACATCTTCCCGTAGGTACCGCCTTTGACAACACCAATTCCTACGTGTGTATATTTGGGTTCAAGCATGTTATCCTTATGAGACGGGCTGTTCATAAGGCCTTGGAATGCGGCCTCAACAGTAGGTGCGCCAGCGAGGTTTTCTCCGGCCAGCAGCCATCCATCGGGAACGCCGGAAGCGACAACTCTATCCAGCAATTCGCCCGAGACCGGTGATACGTGGCCGAAGAAGTTATAGTCTATCATCTCCTGGCAGTAACGGCGCGCCATATAGGTGAGCTTTGGATCGATCTCGAGCGCCTGAAGGCCGTGTGAACGCCTTTCTTTATTGACGAGATTTAACATATACTGTTCATCTAACGTCAACGTTACTGCACTGGCGGTGGTAGTGATTATCAATAGTATTGAGAGGGTTATAGTAAATAAGAGGATTAGGCGAGCCCTAAGTCCCATTATGAATCATCCTTTCGCAAAAGTAGATCATGAGCTATGATGTTACAACTATCAATACCGTGTACTTAGCAAGTACTTAATCTTTAACCATGCTTATGGCATTGTTTTATATAGCGAATACAAGATCGCTACGTATATATATCGGTAGGCAGGTAGATAACTTTAGCGGCAGGAATTTACAGCAGAAGAAGAAATAACCCGGGAAATGTAGGGCTCATTTTGGTAAAATGGTTGAGTTCCTATTAAGCTGTGGCAAAATTTTTTACCGGATAAGAAAGCAATGAAAAAAGTACTCGTCTCAGGATATTACGGATTCGGAAATACCGGTGATGAAGCCATCCTCTCAGCGATGATCGCGTCGTTGAGGGGTGAGATTCCGGGCATTGAAATTACGGTCGCCTCTTCAAATCCCCGGGATACCGAAAGAAGATATAGAGTGGAGGCCATTCCGCGTTCCTTCAGCGCGATCCGGCGCACTATGAAAAGAAGCGATCTTTTTATAAGCGGTGGGGGAGGGCTCCTTCAAGACGTCACGAGTATGCGGAGCCTCATCTACTACTGCTCGCTCCTGCTGCTTGCGCGCATCGAGCGCGTGCCAGTTATGATATATGGGCAGGGGATAGGTCCTATACGGCGATCTATAAGCAGGTATATCGTTCGGTTGGCGATATCCGGGACGAACGTTATAGCGGTCCGCGATGGCGGCTCTAAAAAGCTACTTGAAGAGATCGGTGTTAGGCGGGATATCATCGTCACCTCCGATCCGGCGTTGCTCCTTAAGCCGGTTCAAGTATTGCGGCTCGACGGCATGAAGAGGCCGATCGTCGGTTTTGCCCTTAGGGACTGGCAGGGTGCTGATTTTGACAGCATCGCCAGGGCTGCAGATGAGATCAGCAGAATAGGAGCATCGATAGTATTTATCCCCTTCCATCCAAAGCTGGATTATCCGGTTGCGGAGCGGGTAATCACCAGGATGAAAAAGAGCGCGCATATCATCAACGGCATTGATCTTCCATCTGACGTATTAGGCGTAGTAGGGGAGGTCGATGCTCTGGTCGGTATGAGGCTTCACTCGATTATTTTTGCCT
>DASQQM010000222.1:0-10964 GCA_035643475.1 Anaerolineae bacterium
GTGAGAGACGGTATTGTTCTCACCCCGGAGAGCGAAATGGAAGAGATCTATATGAATGATTATCTGGGGCTTGGGAAGAAACGAGAAAATACGTGCTTTTGTTATACGGGAGTCACCTTTGCGGGGGAAGAACGAATGCCGGAATATGAGTGGACCATCACTAAAGAAAAGATAGAGAAGCTTCCTTGGTAATACCGGTCTCTTATGATATGCTTGGTCTGCTAAGCATGACGCAGTGCCGGTTTCCATTCACTACGCTCTTAACATTAGTATAGGCAAGGGCTAGGCAACGCTTTTTAATTTAATGTGGATGGCGAGAACTATTGATAAGTACGCCATAGGTCTTTTATTAGAATCAATGAAGGTAACTGGTTACCTTATGGTCACCAAAAAGGGTATCCGGCATATAGATGCCCCGTTGAAAAACTTGGAAAAGCCGATCACCTACCCTAGGCGATTCTCCGCTGAACCATGGACTGCATGCTCATAGATAGTTTTGGCATTCAGTCGCTTGCGCCCTCTATCGCGTTAAACATTCAACCATTCCTGAGTACCCGCTCGTCAGTCTCTAACTGCATTCAGCGATCTATTGCAGTTATCGCCTCTTGTCAGAGACTGTGAGCCTCACTCATCTTAGCCTCACGCAAAGGTGTCATCCCCACCGAAATGCGCTAGTTGTTATATTCCCACAGCTCATAGACTATAACATTGGATTATCTTATGCTTACTATTGGAGGTGGACAACGATTGGATGGGTATGACTTGGTTGATTAAGCGTCCGTAATTACCTAAAAGGAAATGGCGTTGAGCATGAGTAGTGTATGCTTTAAGCTGAGCACATGGGATCGATGGTAAGGCTCCTGTGAATAGTCACAAGCATCGGTTATAGGTAAGGCAGGGATGGATGTGAGGGAAAAGATAATTAAAGCGATTCAAAGCCTGCTTAATGGTGAGCAGACTGCTCAAGATTTCAATGAAATTCTTACCGAAATAGTGGGGCCGGGGCACGATCAGGTGGACGAGATCGTCGCGACCTACGATATCTACCCGTATCGTGACCTCATGGTGACGAGAAAGGCCGTATCCAAGCAGATCAAAAGATTTCTCTCCGACGAGATCGGCCTCTACGAATTAAAAGAGGGGTGGGTCGATTTTATAACGCTGCTGGATCCGGGTTTTGAGGAGGGCTACGAAGAGATACTCCTCGACGCCATATATACGCTTGATAACTTTGAAGATTTTAAGGACAGCAAAGAGAGCCTTCGCGCCATACTTGCAGTAATTGAAGATTAAAAACGTAAAAAGATTGAAGATCAAAACGATTGTAAATAAAAAACGAAAAGAGCGGGTAGAACTCCCGCTCTTTAACTCGCTTTTTCGTTATTTCCCGCTACGCGTTTACGCCTCGGGCATTCCGCCATCCGCCTCGTCCGGATTAGGCTTTTCAGCCTCTCCGGCTGCTGGGGCAGCGCCGTCCGCAGCCTCGGGCAGAGCGGCCTCAGTTTTCCTAAAGACTATCTTGCCGTCCTCTGCATCGGCGACGACGATGTTTCCCTCGGAGAACTCGCCTCTAAGCAGCTTGGAAGCGAGCGGGTTTTCGATACGCCTCTGGATTGTGCGCCTCAGTGGCCTTGCACCAAGAAGTGGATCAAAGCCTTCTTTGGCGAGCACATCCTTGGCGGCATCGGTCAGCTTAAGCGTTAACTGCTGTGCCTTAAGCTCGCGCTCAACGCGCAGCATCAGTATATCGACGATCTTCCTGATCTGCTCAGCTGTGAGTGGGTGGAAGACTATTATCTCATCAACGCGGTTGAGGAACTCTGGCCTGAAGCTCTTTTCGAGCTCACGAAGCACCTGTTCTTTGATGGCCTCAAACCGCTTTTCTTCCTCGGTAACTGCCCTGAACCCGACTGTCGGGGCCTGCTTGATGAGATGCCCACCGATGTTTGATGTCATTATAACAACCGTGTTCTTGAAGTTGACCGTGCGCCCCTTCGCATCGGTTATCCTTCCGTCGTCCATTATCTGGAGCAGTATGTTAAGCACATCCGGGTGCGCCTTTTCGATCTCGTCGAAGAGCACCACGGAGTACGGGCGACGCCGTATCGGCTCGGTAAGCTGTCCGGCTTCTTCGTACCCGATGTAGCCAGGAGGTGCGCCGATCAATCGCGATACGGTGTGCTTCTCCATGTACTCGGACATGTCGATCCGTATCAGCGCCTCTTCGTCACCGAAGAGGTGCTCGGCAAGCGCCCTGGCAAGTTCGGTCTTTCCTACACCAGTTGGCCCCAGGAATATGAACGAGCCGATTGGCCTGTTCGGATCTTTGAGCCCTGCGCGGGCTCTCCTAATGGCCTCTGATACGGCTTCGATGGCTTCTTCCTGGCCGATAACCCTCTTATGGAGGGCCTCCTCCATCTTAAGCAGCCTCGCCTTTTCCTCCTCGACCAGCTTGGTCGCGGGGATGCCGGTCCAGCCGGATACTATCTCGGCGATGTCTTCAGTGGTTACGGTAGCATCGGCCATACCTCTGGCGCGAGCCCAATCGCGCTCGGCCTTCTCGAGCTCTTCCTTGATCCCCTGCTCCTTCTCGCGGAGCTTCATGGCCTTCTCGTAATCCTCGGCCTTTACCGCAGCTTCCTTCTCACGCTGGATGGCCTCGAGACTCTCCTCTATACCCTTAACGTCAACCGGCGGAACGGTAGACTGGAGTCGTACCTTGGCTCCCGCCTCGTCTATAAGGTCGATCGCCTTATCCGGGAGGAACCTGTCGGTTATGTACATATCGGATAGCTCCGCTGCGGCTACGATTGCCTCATCGCTAATTACCACTCTGTGGTGCGCCTCATAGCGGTCGCGAAGGCCCTTTAGTATCTCTATGGTATCCTCAACCGTCGGTTCACTTACCATAATCGGTTGGAACCTTCTCTCTAGAGCAGGGTCCTTTTCGATATGCTTCCTGTACTCATCCAGCGTTGTTGCACCGACTACCTGTAGTTCACCCCGGGCAAGGGCGGGTTTCAGCATGTTAGACGCATCGATCGCGCCCTCAGCGGCGCCGGCTCCGGCAATCATATGAAGCTCATCGATGAAGACGATGATTTCGCCACTCCTCTCGCGGATCTCGTCTATGACCCTCTTTAGGCGCTCCTCAAACTCGCCGCGGTAGCGTGTTCCGGCAACCATGCCGGCCAGATCAAGTGCTACAACCCTCTTATCCTTAAGGATATCGGGTACTTCACCGGCGACTATCTTCTGAGCGAGTCCCTCGGCAACAGCAGTTTTACCAACTCCTGCCTCGCCGATTAACGCCGGATTGTTCTTCGTGCGGCGGCTAAGAACCCGTATTATCCTCTCGATCTCTTTCTCACGCCCTATAATCGGATCGAGCTTTCCTTCGCTGGCAAGCCGCGTGAGATCGCGGCTGTACTGGTCGAGCGCCGGCGTCTTGCTCTTTCTAGGTACAGCAGAAGCTGCGGGCGGTATCTCACCGCCACCGGCCATATTTCTAATCTCCTGTCTTGTGCGGCTAAGATTAACCCCGCGCTTTTTCAATACCTGCGCGGCAATACCCTCATCTTCGCGCACTAGGCCAAGAAGGAGGTGCTCAGAGCTGATAAACTTCTCACCCGCCGATCGTGCCTCCTCAAGTGCAAGCTCAAGAGCTCTCTTGCTCCGCGGGCTCAGCGGTATCTCTTTTTCAGGTGCGCCCTTACCGCGACCGATTAGATCCTCGACTTCTTTTCTTAGGTCGTCGAGGTTAATGCCGAGATCCATCAATAGCCTAGAGCCGACTGGTTCGCGGCTCAATCCAAGGATAAGATGCTCGGTGCCGATGTAGCCGAAGTTAAGTCTTACCGCTTCATTTGCAGCGAGATTAAGAGCATCCTGCGCGCTTGCAGAGAGCATATCTAAAATATCTCCGCGGGCCTGTTTAAACAGCTCCGGGAACATCTTTGATAGATCGGGTATACCGAAAATACCGCCAAAATCTTCAATTGGCGACTCTGGAAGGATCCCTAAATCGCGCGCACACTCTTCGCAGACATAGGCGACCTCTTTCTTGTCGCCTTTAATCTGCGTGTAGGTGACGCTTGCAGGTCTCTCGTTACATCTCTGACAAAGCAAAGGATTCAACCTCCTTTTTCCTTATGGAATTATTCCCGTTCATAAAAGTAAAATGAACGGTAAAATGAACGGGAAAATCTAAATTTTGTGCGATTTAAATCCCGTTGTCTACTATATATTATATCAGCCTATGCAATAATAAGGCTGGTGGTTGGTGGGCTAGGAATCGGTAAATGGGTGAGTCGGTGAATGGGTGAATGGGTGAATCGGAGTGAGGGTAAGAGGTGTGGGAATAGTTACCCAGTGCAGCGGTGTTGCAGTGCTGCAGAGTGTGGGTAAGAGATGTGGGTAGTACTGTCTTAAAGTGCCAAGGTGCCAATGTCGATGAAGGAAAGAAGTGTGGGAGTAGCCACTAGCCAATCTAATACGCCTGTCATTGCAAGCACCCGACCCACTTAGAAGTGGGTAGTTTAAGAAAGGATACTCCTGGTAAAAGAAGCGTGTCCTTAGGAGGAGACTGCGAAGGCAGTCGACGTGGCAATCTCACTGCCCACATCTTATGCTTACACTGACTGCAGCACTGCAACACCGCAGCACCATTAAACTGCAGCGCTTTTTGTGCTACTATAAGCGGGGTGAAGTAAATGGCGATTGTAGCTCAAATAATGGGAATAGTTGATACGATAGCCCCAGCCTATCTTAAATTTGAAGCAGACAAGATCGGGCTCCAGGTGGGTAGCCCGAATGCCGCAGTCAACAGGGTCCTGGTAACCTTAGAGCTCACCGGTGAAGTTATCGCAGAGGCCCAGGATAAGGGCGCACAGCTCATACTATCCCATCACCCTCTGATCTTCCAGAGTCTCGACCGGGTACTGGCCGATGATTATGTCGGCGGATTGGTTACCGGTCTTATAAAATCCGATATATCCCTTCTTGCTGCGCACACCAATCTCGACCGCACAAGAGATGGCGTAAGCGACGTGCTCGCGCGTGCACTCGATCTGCAGGATGTTGAGGCGCTGCTTCCAGCGCGGGATATCCAGATGTTTAAGCTGGTGGTATTCGTCCCAAAGGAAAATGTAGACGAGATGGTCTCTGCCTTGGGGAATGCCGGCGGCGGGGTGATCGGCGATTATAGTCACTGCACCTTCAGGACCGAGGGAACAGGTACGTTTTATCCAATGCTCGGGGCGCATCCTTACCTCGGAGCAGTCGGCGAGCTCAACCGCGTGGACGAATATCGGCTTGAAATCTTGGTCTCGCCGGATAAAATTGAGCGGGCAATACATACTATGCTGGAAGTTCACCCATATGAGGAAGTGGCCTACGATATCTACGAGGTGAAAAATCCGCCGGCGGGAGTGGGGTTTGGCCGGGTTGGAAATATGGCCAAGCCGCTCAAGCTCCGCAACTGCGTCGAGCGCTGGAGCGATGTGCTCGATGCTGATCTCAGGGTGTCCGGGGATTGGAATATGGTTATAAATAGGGTGGCGGTATGTGGCGGAAGCGGCGGTGAGCTCATCGGTGTCGCTAAGGCCTCCGGGGCCGATGTATTTGTAACAGGTGACATAAAGTACCACGCCGCGCACGCCGCGCACGCGATTGGCCTTGCCATCGTCGATGCAGGCCATGCTGAGACCGAGAGGTTGGTCGTGCCGGAGCTCGCCAAGGAGCTCCAGCGGCGCATCTTTGAATCGGGTTTGGACGTGGATGTTGCAGTATCGGAATTAAATACTAACCCATGGAATAGGGGATAGGTATGAACGAGCATAAAGCGCTATCACAACTTCAAGAGATCGACTCGCATCTCGATGCCCTTAACTATCGAGAAAAGAACCTCCCCGAGCGCGATAACTACGTGATGCTGAAAGAAGAGGTCGACAAGATCGAGGGGCTGCATAATGCTATTTCAAAAAAGCTCCATGATGAGGAGCTGATCCAGAAAAGGCTTGAGGATAAGATCGATAGCCTGAGCGCAAAGATCGATAGAGAGCAGGGGCGTCTCTATAGCGGCACAATAACGAACCCCAAGGAGCTTGCCGGCATACAACAGGAACTCGGTCATCTCAAAGAGCAGGCGGATGAAGTCGAGACCGAGCTTTTGGAACAGATCGATGTGGTCGACAAATTGCGATCGGATAGCAATGCCGTCGAGGAGAGGTTGACATCGAGGCGCGCTGAGCTTGCTGAGGCGAAAAGTAAGATGGAAGCTGCTCTGGCTGACATCGATGAGAAGAGAAGGCACTGGCAGGCTAAAAGGGAGCCCGTATATGCATCCCTCAGCGAGGAGACGAGGGCGCTCTATAATCGGGTGAGGATAAAGCAACCGCTGGCGGTAACGGTTCTCGAGGAGGGCATCTGCCAGGGCTGCAGGGTTGAACTTCCAAGCACCGAGGCGGAGCGGATACTGAGTTCAGCAAAGCTTGAGCGATGCCCCAATTGCAGCAGGATATTGGTGAAGGTGTGATGGTGGGGCATAAGAGGATAGTTGTCTATAGTGATGGTGCAGCGAGGGGCAATCCTGGGCCTGCCGGCGCGGGTGGCCAGGTACTTGATTCATCGGGCAATACACTCGCTGAAATATCCCAGTATCTTGGCGAAACCACAAATAACGTCGCCGAGTATAAGGCCCTGATAATAACGCTTGAGCACGCTCTGCTATACGCGCCGGACGAAATCGAGGTTCGCTCAGATAGCGAACTAATGGTCAAGCACCTTCTCGGTGAGTACCGGGTCAAGAATGAAGGCTTAAAACCCCTCTTCGAAAAAGTAAAGCAGCTATTAGCCAGGGTGAAGAAGATTGATATAAAGCATATCTACCGAAGCGAAAACACTCGTGCAGATGAGCTCGCAAACAAAGCCATCGATGAGTTCACAAAGGCCGAGAGGGTAGAGGCGCAGGTTGATGAATTCCCCGAGCAGGGAAGCTTGTTTTAGAGACCACTTCTCGCTATCTCTCAATCTGCACCGCGATAGTAGCATACCGCAAAACCTAGTGTCTGTTACAAGACTCCGATCGCTTTCTCCAGAAGAGCATTTCGATCTTTTCCCATTTATAGGTATAATGAGCTTGTATTTAGTGTAATTAAGTGACTATCGGTTGGATAGTTTGCTTAGCTAAGGATACTTCTATGGAAGAAGAGATAGTACTACTATGCCGCGTAGAATCAGGTCCCGAAGCAGCTATCATTATTTCGCTACTAGATGGTGCTGGTATCAAGTATATGATGGTTAACCCATCCCCGTTCCCTGATTTTGGCTTAATGACCTACGACACATCCCTGGGACCGATCGAGTTTTACGTCCATAGAAATGATTACGACAGGGCCAGAGAATTGCTGGCTTCTATGTCATCTTAGGAATCGTTGTTATTGTTATCGTGACCTCTACAGGCAAGGTGACTGCCGCCGTGCAAGCTTCAAGTATGAAGTACGGGGCTGGGATAACAATAAGTATAGGATTTGTAAGGCATGGAGAATAAATATGATATCCGATGGATTATTCTGGGGTCTGTATGATTGCATCTGTATTTAGAAGCGCCTATGGGTTTTTCAGGAAATATTGGATTACTCTTATTTTGGCATTAATGCTTACTGTAGGTACCACGGAGGCGCTATTTGGCTCACGCTACCCTGTAGTTGTCATCATATCTGGTAAAAATGACTATGTTTTGACGCTGTTGCGGTTAATCATTCTGTTGGCTGGGGTCGGCATGTTTGAGGGCATAACAGTGCGCTTAGCCCTTAGAGAGGTACAGGGCGATAATACCAGTCTTCTCAGGATTGTTAGACAGTTACTGTTAAGGCTACCACTAATTATAATCGTAGAATTGCTGAGCATGATTCTTGTTTTTGCCGGTGTATTGGCCCTAGCAATCCCTGGCATTATAGCCATAGTGTGGTTTATTCTTGTAGTTCAGGTTGCTGCAACTGAAGAGCAGCGGGGAATTATTAACATTTTCCGACGTAGTAGAGCGCTAGTAAAAGGCCGTTTCTGGCAGGTTTTAGGAAGTATGCTTATTGTAATAACGCCTTTTGCGGTTGCTTATCATATTATTGGATCTGCTATTCTAGAGGGCGGTATAGTATATGGCTGGGAAAATTATGGCATATCTATTGTACCTGTTGTAGGGCATTTGTTTATAGCTATTGTGGGTGCTTTTGTTTATTTGGAGTTGTCAGTTAGCAAAAAATAGTGTACCTAGCGCTAAAGACCGGGCGACGGTCATCTCTCAGGCCCATCATCAGAAAAATTATTGAAATGTAATCTAGAAGTGTACACTTATGAAGGTGATTAGCCAGTAGCTGGGATTGTAAGTAGGCGGATAAACAGATTAAGTGGTGATCGGCAATAGATCATGGGTTAAATCAACTGGGTAGGATTAAGCAATAAGGAAAACAGACCAATAGATCCGAATAATTGAAGAGTATGCAAGGGGTCCGAAAACAAAAAAAGGCAAAAATAAAGAACCCCAAGAAACCTTTTCCGAAAACAGCTCTTTACTAGCGAATTTCCCGTTTCGTACCTCTCGGTGGATACCTACTCACTCCGGCCATACGGCCACACCTTTCATATCCTACCTTGAGGCCGCTGCTGGTACGTTCATTTTCTCGAGCTTTTCGCATCCAGCCCCTTGGGGTCTACTCATAGACTATCAAATGGGAAGAGCGTTGTCAACTATTTTTAAAAAATATTTTCGCTTTGAGATCTCACTGCCTGAAACCAGACTACTGGTAGGGCTGGTGAGATTCTATCCATCCGGTAGCCTGCGACGTAATGATCAAAAGACCTGTCAATGATCAAAAAATCGGTAAAGCACCCAAGTTTAGCTGCATTAAATTGCAAGTTTACGCAGGCAAACGTATAATGCAATGTAACAATTGAGAGGTGGAATTACGTGGCATTTCGCGACCTGAGGGATTTTATACGCTTTCTCGAATCGAAAAAGCAGCTTAAAAGGATTAAAGTTGAAGCCGATCCGATTCTTGAAGTCACCGAGGTAACCGACAGGATAAGTAAATCCGGCGGGCCGGCGCTCCTTTTTGAGAACCCGAAGGGTTCAAATATCCCAATCCTCATCAACGCTTTCGGCTCGTATGAGCGGATGAGCTGGGCGCTCGGGGTAAACCAGCTTGACGAGGTTCCGGAAAAGCTTGGCGAGCTTTTGCCAGGTGGGGAGCCGGGTACCTTCTGGCAGAAGATTTCCACGCTGGTTAAGCTGAAAAATATCGCCGATTACAAGCCAAAAGAGGTAAAAAGCGCGCCCTGCCAGGAAGTCGTCCTTACCGATAACTTTTCGCTCAATGATCTGCCGATTCTTAAGTGCTGGCCACAGGACGGCGGGAGATTCATAACACTGCCGCTTGTTATTACTAAGGATATTGATAGCGGTAGGCAGAATGTCGGCATGTACCGGATGCAGGTGTATGATGACCAAACGACGGGCATGCACTGGCACGACCACCATGATGGAGCTCGTAATTACCGTAAGCATGCGAAGCTGGGTAAGCCAATAGAAGTTGCGGTCGCGCTTGGTGGCGACCCCGCGACAATTTATTCCGCAACGGCGCCGCTCCCACCGCACGTAGATGAGCTGTTTTTTGCCGGGATGATACGTAGGCAACCCGTCGAAGTGGTAAAGGCGAAGACGGTTGATCTGATGGTTCCAGCACATGCGGAGATTATCCTGGAGGGCTTCGTCGAACCAGACGAGATGCGATGGGAGGGTCCGTTTGGCGACCATACCGGGTATTACTCGCTGGCGGATTACTATCCAGTATTTCACACCACGTGCATCACGATGCGCAGGAATCCGATCTATCCGGCGACGATCGTCGGTAAACCACCGATGGAAGATTGCTACATGGGTAAGGCAACCGAGAGGATATTCTTGCCGCTCCTTAAAATCGCCCTACCTGAGATACATGATATAAACCTGCCTCTTGAAGGTGTCTTCCATAACTGTGCCATCGTATCCATAAAGAAGAGCTATCCTGCCCACGCTCATAAGGTGATGAGCGCCCTCTGGGGCCTGGGGCAGATGATGTTCACCAAGATGATAATCGTCGTCGACCAGGCGGTTGATGTGCAGAATATGTCTGAGGTTCTCTGGAAGGTTTTTAACAACGTCGACCCGGAACGTGATATTATGGTTGTTAAGGGTCCACTTGATGCGCTGGATCATTCATCCAATACGGCAAAATTCGGCTCTAAAATGGGGATCGATGCCACCAAGAAGTGGCCTGAGGAAGGCCATACGAGGGAATGGCCAGATGATATAGTGATGGATGAGGAGACCAGGCAATTGGTCGATAGGAAGTGGAAGGAATATGGCCTCGGTTAAATTCAAGGCGGCCTCGACCAGGCTCAAGATGGTACTTGAGATGATCAAGTTTGAGCATACCATCTTCGCACTGCCATTTGCTTATATGGGCATGATGCTGGCCGCAAACGGTATGCCAAACCTCAAGCAAATACTATGGATTACGGTTGCAATGGTTGGGGCGAGGAGCTTCGCCATGGCGATAAACCGCTATATCGATCGGGAGATAGACGCCCGCAATCCGCGCACCAAGGAGCGGGCGATTCCGACGGGCAAGTTGACCTCTAAGTACGTGCTCATCTTTAGCATCATCAGCCTTATACTCTTCTTTGTCGCCACGTACCAGTTGGCGCCGCTTGCCCGGGTCGTCTGGCCTGCAATTGTTTTACCATTTATCATCTACTCCTACACAAAGCGCTTTACCTGGCTTAACCACGTGGTGCTCGGCATCTGTCTCGGACTAGGCCCAGTCGGGGCCTGGATCGCGATTACAAATGGCCTGAGCTGGCCGGTCGTTATCCTTGGTGCTGCGGTGATGCTGTGGGTGGCCGGGTTTGACATCATTTATTCCTGC